>JAZLMR010000034.1:0-25115 GCA_045598785.1 Kiritimatiellia bacterium | reverse complement strand
GCTCGCGAGGACCCTCGCCCTCTACTTCTTCGCGAAAAGCGGCATGTCAAACTGCCAAGCATTCAAGGAGAAGATGCAGGCGAATCCGGACCTGGCATTCGACCTCGTCATGGGAAAGGAGGTCTAAAGTAAATCACCATGGTCCGATATCACCCAGTCGACGCCGCGAGCGAACGCCACCCACGCCGAAACCGCGTCATTGACCGTCCAGGTCGACACCTTGATGCCGCGCGCATGCGCCTCGGCGATCAGCTCCGCCGTCACCAGCTCCTCGTCCCACCGCAGATTCCACACGGCGACGCGCGAAGCGTCCAGCGCCGCCAGATCGCGCCGCAAGTCGCGCGGCGGATCGGTGATTTTCCAGCCCGAGCGCGGCCGGGCGCAGCGCACGTCGCGAAAGCCCGGCGCCCGGGCGCGAATGTAATCGCCGCCCGTCTGCAGCACCAGATTCGACGGATTGACGTTCGGATGCCGCGCCAGCGCCTCGACGATGGCGTCCTTCACCCGCGGCCACGGATTGCTGTCCTTGATGTCCAGCAGGATCGTCCGCGATTCCGTCGCCAGCTCCAGCAGCTCGTCCAGCGTCGCAAAGCGCGTGCCTCGCCAGCGCTCGCCCTTCCACGCCCCGGCATCCACATGGTCGAGGCACCCGCGCCACACCAGATTCGTCACCCAGCCGTCCACCGAGTATTTGCCCTGATGCAGATAGCGGTCGTGAAACATCACGGCCTGGCCGTCCTTGGTCGCATACACGTCCGCCTCGATGCCGAAACCGCCGCGCGCCGCCGCCATAAACGCCGGCAGGGTGTTCTCCGGCGCCGCCTCCGAGTCTCCGCGATGACCGAATACGCGCTGGCGACCGATCTGCCCGAGCAGGCGCGATCGCGCCGCCACCGCCTCGGCCGCCACTTTCGCCGAACCCGGCGGCAGCTCATACTCGTCGGGCTGCGGCGTGCCGACGGGCCATGCCCAGCCGCTGGTCGCCGCCAGCAGCCACAGCCCCGCCGTCAATCCGCTCGCCCGTCCGTTCATTGCCTCGTCATCTCGTCAATCATCCGCCCCACCGCCAGCCGCCAGGCATCGAGGCGCGACTGATCGTGCGCCTTGAAAATCTCCGACCGCTCCGCCAGCAGCCGCTCGGCCGCCGCCGTCGCCTTGCCCTGCGCGCGCAGCCGGGCGATTTCACGCTCCAGCCGATCCATGTAGGCGATGTCCTCCAAGCCCTCGCGCACCGCCTCCAGCTGCTTGGTGGGCACCGGCTTCGTATCGAGCCCGCGCCAGCAAACCCCGTCGTCAAACCCGTCGCGCGAATCCCAGCCGTCGCGATTCGGCGAATAGATCGTCCAGAAGGCGATGCCGTCGAGCCCTTCGAACCGCGCCTCCCACGGATAGAGACGGTAGTAGTCGAGAATATCCTGCTTGTGCATGAAGTGCGAGCACTCATAAGCCCAGATCTTGCACCCGTGCCGACGCAAGCTCGCCAGAATCTGCTGACCGCGACCGGGCTCCTTGATCAGGCTGCGGATGACCGTCCAATTGCGGTAGAACTTCGGTAGCCCCGCCGCCTCGATGGCCTCATAGGACGGCCCGGTCGGCGGGGGCGTCGACAGGAGCGTCGCCTGAAAGAACAAATTGGTGTTCCAGTTCCACACTTCCGCGCGCCGCTTCGCCCAAGTCGGGATGTCCGTCTGCACGAACTCGTCGGCCAACAGCCCCTTGTAGACGAAATCCTCATACTCAAAGCCCAGGTCACGAAAACGCTTGGTCATCGTCTGGAACCAGGCCAGCGAACGCGGCGTGCCCCAGCCGATGACAAAGCGCATGCCCAGCGCCTTGGCCCGCTCCAGAAACGCCTGATTGCCATGAAGCGCCACCTCGTCGTCGAAGTCGTGATCCGGATCGACCTTGGCCGTCCCCTGCTTCGGCGCTTTCCAATAGCCCTTCTCGCCGTACATGCCGTACTGATAGCGGTGAAACTGCGTCCAGGCGTGCGTGACATGATATTCGTGCATCAGCTCCATCAGCGGCACTTCGTCGTTGTGGAAGGCGAACGACCCCCAGAAGAAGCTCCTTAGCGGCCAGTCGCGCGTTTCCGGCAAGTCGAAGTTCCACACCTTCGCCTTCAGCGGCAAGGTGCGGCACTTCACTTCCACCCCGGTCAGCGGCTTCAGCTTGAGTTCCGTCAGGTATTCGCCGGCCTGGACGCCGCGCGAACGGAAGACTATCCACACCCGCACCGTCCGCCCCGGCGAAACCGTGACGATATTGCCGGGCGCGCGCACCAGCGGCATCGTCACCGTCTCGCCCTCGATGTCGACGAACGGCTCGACATAGACTTCGAAATTGTCGGAAGCGAGATACGGCGAACCCGGGCGATCCAGCGTCTCCGGCCAGAGCCGAAGGTCGAGCCGCGCCCCGCAGAGGAGCCCGTGCAGATTGAAGCAGAGCGCCTCCCGCTCGTTGCCCGCCTGCTCGAAGGCGATGGCCGCCGGCATCAGCGGCGCGTCGGCCGGCGGCAGCGCCGTGGGCGAGCCGATTTCCCACGGACTGGTCGGCCACATGGCGTAAGCGAGCCGGTCGGTCTCGGTCTCCACCGCGCTCCACGCCGCCAGCAGCGCCTCCGCCTCCGCATTGGGAACGGGGCGCTGCGCCGCCAGGCTCGACGCATGGCGAGTCTGAAACGCCGTCAGCCGGGCCTGAAAGGCGTCGACCACCGCCCGCGCCTGCCGATAGAACGGATGCGGCGTGGCGCCGAACGCCGCCGCCTGGCCCGCCAGCACGGTAAAGGCCGTCAGCAACTGCTCATAACGGCGGTAGAACTTGCGCCGGAACGCATCGGCCTTGTAAGCCCGGCCTTCGGCGATGAGTTCCGCCGCCCCGGCACCGGTCGGTTCCGCAAACTGCAGCTTGGCGAACCGTCCGCGCTGTTCGTTGCCGGTATTGATCAGGATCGGCACCGAGCCGTGACAGAGCTTGCCGTCGTGCAGCCAGCGGCAAAAGCGCGCGGCGATGAAATCCCCGGGGGCCGGCCGCTCCATCGCCAGCGCCGCAAACGGCAGCTTGACCTCAATCGTCCAGCGGTCGTCAAACCGCTGCGTCCGGATGACGATGCCCTCGGCGTTCCAATTGAGGTTGCCGTCGCGGATGTCCGCCAGCGAGCCCAGCGGATTGATGATCAGCTGATAGACATGGTTGCCGTCGTCTTCCGCCAGGAAGAGCACCAGCTCGACATTGTCGTCGCCCCAAATCGGCAGATCGTGCTGATCCCATTTGACGACGGCCGTCGACAGGTCCTGCCACACGGTGCCGCCGAAGTAAAGCGCCGTCTTGGAATAGGCGAAGCGCAAATCGGCGCGGCGCGGCAGATCGACCTGGGGATAGCGATTGTCGCGCATCTGCCCGATGGGCTCGGCCTTAAGCCAGACGGGGGCCGAAAGCGTGCCGTCGACCTCGAAGTCCTCGGTATAGGCGGCGGTAAACTCCACCTCGGTGTCCACGGTCGGAGCCGTCGCCGCCCCGAGCTTGAGTCCCGCCAGCCCAATCGCCGCCAGCAGCCACCCGGCCATCCTCCTCAAGTTCCGCATGCTCATTTTCCTTCCTCCGGCACCAGGGCGAAGCCGTCCGCCACCACCGTGCCCTCCGATTCGCCCGCTATCAGCTTAAGGACGGCCCCGGGCTCCAGCTGGTAAACGCCCAGGTCCCGCCAAGTGCCGGGCGCGATCCCCTGATCAACCGTCAGCCGATAGGAAAAGCCCGGCCCGCATAGCTTCAGCACCGTTCGGGAACCCGGCCGGGCGCTATGATGCCACGGGATGCGCCCATACAGCCGATAGCTGCCGGCGGTCTTGATCGGCAGCGGATATTCGGCGTCCTCGACTCGCCAGCCGGCGGGCTTCGTGAGATTCCAATGGCTCCCGCCGGCGTAATGCGAAAGGTTGCCCACTTGTTCGCCATTGGGATTGCAGCCATAAGTCCACCCCGCGCCGAACTTCACTCCGGCGTCTTCGTCGTCGACGATGATCCAATTCGCCTTCTTCGGATCGGGGCAAGTCGGGAAATCGCCGCCCAGGCGCCGCTGCAGCTCCCGATAGCGCTTGCGGGTGTAGATGCCGCGCGGCTGCAGGCCCTCGGCCTTGCAGATCGCCGCCGCCTCGCCCGCCGCGACGCCGAGCTGCGAGAGGGTGTTCATCACCCGAGGGCTCCCAAGCCCGACATGCGTGCAGCTGAAGCAGCGCCCGACGACAAACAGGTTGTCGACATTGCGCGAGTAGATCGACCGATAGGGAATGTAGTAGCGCCCGAAATGCGGCTGCTCGCAGTCGGTCAGGAAATCGACGCCCGGCTTGAAGGTGTCGTAATGGAGATCGACCGACCACGAACCCGAGGCGATGGCATCGTCAAACGGCCGCCGCTCGGTCACGTCCTTTTCCGAAAGCACCCAGTCGCCCAGCAGCCGCCGGGACTCGCGCTTGCCCAGCAGATAAGGGCAGAAGTTCAGCACCCGATTGACGTTTTTCGGATCTTTCTTCGCCAGCGAAAACGCCCCGTAGATCGCCAGCAGCAGGCGATCGCGCACCGCCTCGCCCTCGCGGATGACATCGCGGTGGATGCCGTATTCCCAGTTCCACTCGCCGTTGACGGCCACTTCGCCTTGGGCATGCGGCTCCGCCCAGGGCGCCGAAAATTCCACCGGGTCGTTGCCCTCCACGCTCGTCCACATGATCGAGGCGCCGAGCGTGTCGCCGTCGCTTTTCGCCGGCGCCATCGTCTCGCCGTATTCGTCACGCGCTTCCCGGCCCATCCGGCAATCGGCGCCGGCATAATGCCCGATCCAGCCGTCGCCCGTCGCATCGCAAAACAGCGGCGCCGCCAGCCGAATCACCCGATTGGCCGCGAGGTCCAGCGCCTTGACGGCGGCAATCGTGCCGTCGGCGTTTTTCTCCACCCCGAAGGCGCGAGTCGAAAGCCGCACCGTGAGATTGGTCTCGTCTTCCACCAGCCGCATCCGCCGCGCATCGCACAGGAACTGGTTCGGGTCGCGATTCATGAAGAGATTGCGCACCTCGCGCACCAGCGGATAGCGCGCTTCGCCCGCCGCCCAGACGCGGATTTCCGTCGAGGCATTGCCGCCGAGCATCGGCCGATCCTGCACCAGTACCGTCTTCAGCCCGCGCCGCGCCGCCGTCACCGCCGCGCAAGTGCCGGGCATGCCGCCGCCCACGACGATGAAGTCCGCCGTCACCGTCTCGGCGACCGCCGCCGCCTCGATGGTCAGTGCGCCCTGCGGCACCGTCGGCTCCGTCGTGAGGATCACGCCGGCGCAGCGCCCGTCGAAGCCGGTAAGGTCCTGAAGCCGAAGTTCCGCCGTGCCTGCCTTAAGCTCGACTTCGCCCGCCCGCTCCCAGGCCCATTCGCGGCTGCCCGCGCCCAAGACCTGCGCCAGCGCCGTGCCGTTGACTGCCAGCCGGAACTTGCCCGGCGCGCCGTCGGCCCAATTGCGCGTCCGTGCCCAGACGGTATAGCGGGCGGACTCGGGAACGGTCACTTGCGCGCGGGCGTCGCACACGCGGGCGCCCAAGCCATGGGCCAGCAGATAAGGCGAACCCATGACATCCATAAACTGCGAATCCAGCGACCACCCGCCGCATTTAAAGCTTTGCGGATACACTTGTATGACCGCTGCCAATATCAATCCCAAACCAATACCCACTTGCACACCTCAACTTTCAATTTGAAATAATATCAAATCAGCGCATAGTTGCTCTACCCTACCAAAGTTGGGGCCGGGTGCAGGTGCGCTCGCTTGCCTGTTGAACCTCCCGCCCGTTTCTGCGCCCCCGACAGCGGACGCGCCGCCACGAAAATGCAAAATGAGAATTCGTTGCGGAAATTCTTGGCGGGGCGAGGTGGGCGAAGCGCTGGAATTGCGCGGCAAATGACGCGACTAGCGACGGTCGACGACCGAGAGACCCGACGACCGACAAGCGACATCCGACGACCGTGAGCGATTGGGGCGCGAAGCGCGGCTAAACGATGAGCTCCACCCGGCCGCCGGCAAGGCGCGAGCGCTCCGCCGCAAAGCAGATGAGATGGCTCGGCAGCGCACTCGCCGTCATCTCCCGAATCTCCTCCGCGTCGTTACGCCGCAAAATCCGGATAAGCTCGCTGACTAGATTGAAGTCGCCGCCGCCATGCCGCGAACGATTGGGAATCCGATAGACCGACGGCACCCCAGTCTCCACCTCGTTGCCGTCAAACCGGCAGACGTCCAGATTCTCGCCGTCGCCGACGATCTCGCCACGGGTCATGGCGATGCGCGTGGTGCGGAGGTTGCGGTTGGTGAAGCCGGTCATCACATGGCTCACCGTCGCCCCGCCCTCGAACTCCATCGTCACCGCCTGATGGTCGGGCACGTCATTGTCGCTCTGATAGACGCACTTGCCGTATTCCGTCTCCTCGATGAGCCGCCGCATCGCCGCGTCGGAATGGTCGGCAAACAGATACTTGAGCTCGTCATGGTCGACATACAGGTTGCGGGCCGACCACACGCAGCGGCGCTCAATCGCCGGCGGGCAGTCCACGCAGCGGCGGGCCGCGCCCTTCGGCATCATCGCCCTGCAGAAGAGCTTGATCGACCCGAAGCTCGTCACCTTGCGGCAGGGCTTCCCGATCCACCAGGAGAAGAGGTCGAAGTCATGCGAACACTTCGCCAGGATGATCGGCGACGACCGCTTGGAATTCGCCCAGTTGCCGCGCACATAGGAATGCGCGACCTTCCAGAAGCCCGCCGACTCCTGATGCGCGATGGAAACCACCTCCCCGAGTTCGCCGGAATCGATGAGCGCCTTGATGTGCGCGTAATAGGCGGTATAGCGCAAGATGTGGCCGACGATCACCAGCCGCCGGTGCTCAAGCGCCGAGGCGATGACCTCGCGGCACTGCGCCTCGGTCGGCGAGATTGGCTTTTCCAGCAGCAGATGATACCCCAGCTTGATCGCTGTCAGCGCCGGCTCGTAGTGCAGGTCATCGGGCATCGTGATCATGACGACGTCCGCCTCGGGCCGGTCCGCAAGGCAGTCGCGCCAGTCGCGCCAGTAACGTTTCGCCGGAATCACCTCGGCCTGCACCGGGTCGGCCACGCCGACGATCTCCAGCTGGTCGGGATGCGCCGCCGCATACTCCGCATAGGCCCGCCCCCGATACCCCGCTCCTAGAATTATCGCCTTCAGCATCGCACAAGCCCCCTTAAGCCGAAATCCGGTCGCGCCGGAAAGTGAAAGCGAAGCTGATCGCCATCAGCGCCGCGCCGACCACATAGGCGCCGCCCATCAGCAGGAAGCCGAATTCAAAGCCCCGCACGCCGTAGGTCTGCGACAGCATGCCCATCAGCACGCCCGAAAGCCCGCCGAAGAGAAACGCCACCAGCGTGAAGATGCCCACCGCCGTCGACCGATAGGCCGGCGCAATGACGTCAAACAGCGACGCATGGGTGTTCACTTCGAAAAAGCCGCGGAAAATGCCGTACGCCGCCGTCATCACCACCATCATGAGCGCCGAAGAACTGACGCCGATCAGCGCAAGACACGGCGCCCCGCACAAGAGCGCGACGATCTGAAACCCGAGCCGGAAGCGCGGCCAGCGCCCGACGAAACGGTCGGTGATCACCCCGCCCGCCAGAATCGCCACGAAGGCGCACAAGTGGTGGTAGAGCATCGTCGAGGCACCGGCTTCACCAACCGACACCGCGAACTTCTGGGCCATGAACTTCGGCGCCCAGAAGAGATAGGCGTTGTTCACGAAGACAATGGCCACGAAGCCACACATCGCGAGAATCGCCGACGGCGTCTTGAAAAAGACCTTATAGCCCGCGAGCGGCGACTCCTTCGCGCCAACGGCGGCACCGGGCGCCGCCGCAGCCGGCGGCTCCTTCAGCACGAACAGGAAGACGATGCCCAGCAGAAAGCCGGCGGCGCCAAACGCGATGAAGACATTGCGCCAGGTGCCGAGCAGGCCCAGCACCTTGGCGACGATCAGCCCCGAGGTCATCAGCCCGACATACAGCGAACCCTGGTGGATCGACAGCGCCAGCGACAAGGTCTCCTTATGGTAGGAAGCGATCAGCGGCGGATAGCAGGGCCCGTAGAAGCTCTCGCCCACGCCGGTCGCGACCGAACGGAAGAACATCACCACGACAAAGGCCGACAGCACCAGGCCGCCCAAGTGCCATTCGCCGACGAAGCCCATCATCACCGTCATCAGCGACCACGCCATCAGCGACAGCGAAATCACCCACTTGCGCGAAAACCGATCGCCAATCGGCCCGGCGATCATCGCCATAAAGGCGAGCGTCCAGCTGAGGACCGTGTTGATCCAGCCGATTTCAATGTCGGTAAGCCCGAGCTCCTCCTGAATCGGAATGGTCAGGAGCCCGAACAGCGCGCGATCTGCCTGATGAAAGAAAAACGCCGAAGACAGCAAAAGAACAACCAGCCACTTATAGTATTTTTTCATAACTCAACCTTTATTTGCCGGCAGCAGCCGCTTTCGCCCGCCGCCAGACGACGAGCGCATAAGTGATGACCACGGCGCTGCCGAGCGCCGTCACCGTATCGGCTTGCGCCGTCGGCACGAACTGCCGAAAGCCGAGGAACAGCCGCTCGGAAGCCGCCGTGCACGACTTGCGCAACAGCCCTTCGATCATATAGGCGGCGAGCGCCGACTGCCCGTAAAGGAGCAAGATGCCCGTGCCGCGCCGGAACTTCCAGATGTCGGTCAGCACATAAAGCGCCGCCAGCGCCAGCAGCGACCAGCTGATCGCCTGAAAGGTAAACGACACGGTGAAGATGTGCTTGACGCACTGAACGCCCGCCGCTTCCAGCCCCAGCCCCGCGCCGAGCAGCACCGCGCCGAAGGCGAAGACCGAGCCGGCCTTGCGCCACTCGTTGCGATCCTTGGCCGTCAGCAGCAAGGTCGCGAACGCGCCGGCGAGCGCAATGACCGGGAACATCATCGACGGCAGAAACCAGGTATAGCCCCAGTCGACGATGTGCTTGGTGCCGAGATTGTCCGCCGGCAGGAACGCATTGAGAATCGCCAGCTCCACCGGCTGCGTCACATTGCCCGCTTTCGTATAGTCGCCGCCGAAATGCACCACCAGCCCGTAGCCGAGCGCCAGCAGAAGCGGAATCGCGAGCTTGACCGCCCACGACCGGATCAGCAGCACGTAAGCCGCCACCACATAGCCGACGGCGATCGTCTGCAACGTGTTGTTGTAGGGCGACAGCTGATGAAGGTCGAGCGTCTGCAAGTCGCCTTGCGTCAGCATCCCCAGCACCCACAGGAGCGCGAACCGCGACCAGACATGGCGATGAAAAGCCGGCGTCGCCCGCCCGTCCGCGTCCAGCCGCCGCCCGAGCGCCAGCGGCACCGCCGCGCCGCACATGAAAATGAAGAGCGGCATGATGAGATCGTAAAGCGTAAAGCCGCCCCACTGGTGCCGCGCCAGAAAAGTCGCCGCCGCCGGGAAGCCGAGACCGTCAAACAGCGACCGCAAGACGCCCGAGAGCGCCGCCAGATAGAACATGTCGAGCCCGCGCAGCAAGTCGAGGCAGAACAGCCGCTTTTCGGAATATTCGGCGGGATCGGGGAAAAGCTTCATGACTGAGGGCTCCTTCCTGCGGCCGGCAGCTTGCGCAACCCGACCAGCGTTTCAAAACGGGCGGTAAGCGGAAACATATTGAACCAACGCACCCGCTCGACCGCATAGGTGCGCGTCAGCTCCCGCAGATCCCGCATCAAGGTCGCCGGATCGCAGGAAACGTAGAAAATCCGCGGCGCGCGCGAATTGGCCAACCACCGGGCCACGCCCGGCTCCAGCCCGCCGCGCGGCGGATCGACGATCACCGTGGTCTTCGCGCCGACCGCAATCCGCCGCAGGTTCCGCCCCACTTCCTCGGCAAAGAACCGGCAAACCGACGGCGCGGCCCCCGGCAGCCGCTGCTGTTGCTCGGCGTTGCGCCGGGCGAAGTCAATCGCCTCGCGCCCGGACTCGATGCCGGTCAGCTTCGGCGGCCGGCAGCTCAGGCCGAAGACGCCGACGCCGCAATAGAGGTCCAGCACCTCGGGGGCGAGCTCCGCGTCACGGCGATATTCTTCGAGCACCGCCTGAACCAGCTGCTCACCCGCTTCGGGGTTGACCTGGTAGAAGCCGCCGGCCGGCACCTCGAAGTCCAGCCCCGCCGTCGTCTCCTTCAGCGCCAGGCCCTTGGGCGCCGCGCCCAGCCACCATTTGACGCCGGTCTTCGCCGTCCAGCGAATCGTGACCTGCCCCTTCTGCTCGGTCTCCCGACGGATGTTCATCGGCCCCGTCGTCAGGAGCGCGAGGATGGCCTTGCGAATCTCCGGCAGCGCGGCGTTGATCTCCGGCCGCGCCAGCGGATCGATGCTGACGTCCACGATCGTGTGCGCCGGCTCCTCGCGATAGCCGATAACCCATTGGCCGCCCTGCCGCGCAAAATGATAGACGACCTTGTTGCGGTAATTGCTGCGGGCGACCGGCGGCGCCGAGCGCCACTCGCCGACGGCAATGCGCGCGCGCTCGAAGAACTCCCGCAGCTGCTGCTCCTTCGCCGCCAGTTCCCCTGCTTCGGAAAGCCCCGCGTAGACCATGCCAGGGAGCGCCGCCGCCGCGGGCTGCCGCTCGGGCGACGGCTCGACCACCTCGACGAGCCGCGCCTTGACGAAATGCCGCTTCTCCTCGACGATTTCCGCGCGCACCTGTTCGCCCGCCCAGGCGCCGGGCACGAACACCACCCGCCCGTCACCGAGCCGCCCGAGCCCGTCGCCGCCATAGACGTTTTTAGCGATATAGATCGTGGAAATCATGGACGCCGGCCCTCAGAGCAAAATGTTGTCGATGAGCCGGGTCTTGCCGTCATAGGCCGCCACCAGCGCGGCCACGCCCTTCGCCGTCCGCTTCACCGGCGCGAGCGTCTCGCCGTCCACGAACTCAATATAGTCGACGCGCAGCGACGCGCGCTCCAGTTCGCGGCGAATGCGCCGGACTTCCGCCGCCACGGTCCGCCCGGGCCGCACGCCCTTCAGCGCCCGGGAAATGGCCAGCGCGTTTTCCTTCTCCGCCGGCGACAGGTAGGTGTTGCGCGAAGAACGCGCCAGCCCGCTGGCCTCGCGCACGATCGGCGCCACCACGATGTCAAGGTCGAAGTTAAGGTCGCGCACCATCCGCCGGATGATCTGCGCCTGCTGATAGTCCTTCTGCCCGAACACCGCAAAGTTCGGATGCGCCAGATTGAAGAGCTTGGCCACCACCGTGCACACGCCGCGGAAATGGCCGGGCCGGCGCGCCCCGCACAGCCCCTGCGAAAGCTGCTCTTCGTTGACATAGACCGAATGGTCCGGCAAATACATGTTGTCCGGCGTCGGAAAGAAGATCGCCGTCGCGCCCGCCGCCTTGCACTTCGCCAGATCCGCCTGCTCGTCGCGCGGATAGCGCTCGTAGTCCTCGCCCGGGCCGAACTGCACCGGATTGACGAACACCGAGACGACGATTTCGTCGGCACGCTTCGCCTTCGCCTTCCGAATGAGGCTCAGGTGCCCTTCATGGAGAAAACCCATCGTCGGCACCAGGGCGATGCGCCTGCCGGTGCGCCGGCAGGCCGCCGACCATTTCTGCAACTGCCGAGGATCGCGGAAAATCTTCATGCTCACTCTCCCTCCCTTAGCGATTTGATCAAGGCGATTTCCTCCTTGTAGCCCTGCAAGTCGCAAGGCGTTTCCAGATAAAACGGCAAGTCGCGCAGCGCCGGATGATTCACGATCCGCCGAAAGGCCTCCAGCCCGAGCTTGCCCTTGCCGATCTTCTCGTGCCGGTCCTTGTGCGCCGAGCGGACGTTCATCGTGTCGTTGCAGTGAATCGCCCGCAGCCGATCGAGCCCGAGCACCCGGTCAAACTCCGCCACCACGCCGTCCAGGTCGTCCACGAGGTCGTAGCCGCCGTCCCAGACGTGGCAAGTGTCGAGGCAGACGCCCAGGCGATAGCCGCAATCGGCCGGCAGCTGCGACTCGACCGCGTCGACGATCATCCGCAGTTCCTCAAAATTGCGGCCGACTTCCGAACCCTTGCCGGCCATCGTCTCCAGCAGGATGGCGGTCGCGGGCAGCTTCGACTTGGCGAGCCACTCGCCGAGAACGCGCCCGAGCAAATCGCTGATCAGCCGAATGCCGACTTCCGAGCCCTGGCCGACATGCGAGCCCGGATGAAAGTTGTACATCGCGCCCGGAGTGAGCTCCAGCCGCCGCAGATCGTCGGCGAACACCATTTCCGCAAAGTCGCGCGTCTTCGGCTCGGCGCTCGCCGCGTTCAGCGTGTACGGCGCATGCGCCAGAATCGGGCCGATCCGATGCGCCGCGGCATATTCCCGAAACGCGGCGACGTCATTACGGTCGACGGGCTTGGCCGCCCCGCCGCGCGGATTGCGGGTGAAGAACTGAAAGACGTTGGCGCCGATGGACTCGGCCGTCTGGGCCATCGCCAGATAGCCGCCCGAAGCGGAAAGATGACAACCGATGAGCATAAGATCAGGAATTAAGCCGAACGCGAGGGTCGAGGAAACCGTAAAGGAGATCGGTCGCCAGGTTCACGAACTGATAGATGAGCGCACCCAGCACCACCACCGTCCGCACGACCGCCATGTCGGCCGAGTGAATGGCGTTGATCGACACCGAGCCGAGCCCGGGGATTCCGAAAAAGCTTTCCAGCAGAAGCGAGCCGGTGAAGAGATAGGGAATCGACAGCGAAACATAAGTGACAATGGGAATCAGCGCGTTCGGCAGCACGTGCCGAAACATGATCTGCCGCGCATTGAGCCCCTTCGAGCGCGCCGTCAGCACGTACGGCCGATAGATCTCGTCGAGAATCGCCGTGCGGAAAAAGCGGATGTCGGTGCCCAGCGACGACAAGATGCCGATCAGCACCGGCAGCACCAGGTAAAACCAGCTGCGGTAACCCCAGACCGGAAAGAGGCCCGTCTTATAAGAAAAGAAGAACTGCCCCATCAGCACCCAGACCACATAGTTGACGCTCATCAGCACCGTGGAGACCAGCAGCACCGTTCGGTCCGCCGTCCGCCCCCGGAAGGCCGCCGCCAGCATCGCCAGCATCAGCGCCAGCACGACGCCGCCCAGCAGGATCGGCACCGTCAGCGAAAGGCTCGGACCGACGCCGCGCGCCAGCACGTCCAGGACCGGCTCGTTCATCTCCAGCGAATAGCCGAAGTCGCCGCGGGCGAGATCGGTGACAAAGCGCACGAACTGGCTGTCGGCGGCGAAGATGAGCGGCTTGTCATAGCCCCACTTGTGATTGAAGGCGGCAATCGACTCCGCCGTCGCGTTCTTGCCGAGAATCGTCTCCGCCGGCGAACCGCCGACCACGTTGAAGAGCACGAAAGTCAAGAGGAGAATGCCGACCGTGGTCGGAACCATCTCCCCCAGCCGTTTCAGCACGTACTTCAACATGGACGCCCGCCGCTCACTGCTCGCCGTTAAACAGGGTGTTGGTCGCGTAATAGGGGTCGGAAGTATATCGGCACCCCAGCCGCCGGAAGCCCGCCTGATCGCCGGGCGTGACTAGATGCGTCATGTGCACCTCGCAGGTGCGCAGCTCGTTGAGCTTCTCCATGGCCAGCGACGCGGCGGGATTGGTCGTCGCCGAAATCGCCAGCCCGATCAGCGTCTCGTCGAGATTGAGCGAGGTGTAGCCAACCTTGAGGATGTCCTGCTTCATGTGGGCGATGGACTGGATGATGTTCGGCGAAATCAGCGGAATCTGCGCCGGAATGCCCGAGAGCGTCTTCACCGCATTCATCACCGCCGCCGCCGCCGCGTGCATTTCGTCGGAGTTCTTGCCGGTGACGATCCGCCCGTCCTTGAGCTGAATGGCCGCGCCCGAGACGATCTTGCCGCCGGCCTTGCCCTTGCCCTGGATCTGCGCCTCTTCCGCCGCCCGCCGCGCCGCCTCGACCACCACGCGGTCTTCGGTCTTAAGCCCGAGCGAATCCATCAGCTCCTTGGCCCGCTCGACGGACGCGCGGTCGGTCGAGCCTTCGGCAAACGCGCACTGATAGCGCAGAAAGCGGCGGATGATCTCCTGCTTGGAGGCGTTGCGCACCACTTCGTCATCGATGATGCCGAAGCCAATCCGGTTGACGCCCATGTCGGTCGGCGACTTGTAGGGGCACGCCCCCTTCGTCATCTTCTGCCAGATCGCCACCAGCAGCGGGAAGGCATCGACGTCGCGGTTGTAGTTGGTCGCCTCCACGCCGTACGCCTCGCGATGATAGGGATCGACCAGGTTATGGTCATTGAGGTCGATCGTCGCCGCCTCGTAGGCGATGTTCAGCGGATGGTCGAGCTTGAGGTTCCACACCGGAAACGACTCGAACTTCGAATACCCGGCCTGATTGCCGCGGCGGTATTCGTGATAGATCTGCGTCAGACAGGTGGCGAACTTGCCCGAACCGGGCCCGGGCGCCGTCACCACGACGATCGGCTTTTCGGTCTGGACGTATTCGTTCTTGCCGTAGCCCATGTCGGAGACGATGGTGTCGACGTCGGCCGGATAGCCGGCCGTCTTGTAATGGTAGTAGACCCGCACGCCGCGGCGTTCCAGCTTGGCCCGAAACTGCATGACCGCCGGCTGCTCCTGAAAGCGGGTGATGACCACGCCGCGGACCAGCAGCCCGAGACTGCGCAGATCGTCGATGAGCTTCAGCGCGTCGTCGGCGTAGGAAATGCCGAAGTCAGCGCGCATCTTCTTGCGCTCGATGTCGCCGGCAAAGAGGCAGAGGATGACTTCCGCCTGGTCCTTGAGCGACTGCAGCAGCCGCAGCTTCACATTCGGATCATAGCCGGGCAGGCAGCGCGCGGCATGGAAGTCGTTCATCAGCTTGCCGCCGAACTCCAGATACAGCCGCCCGTATTTGCCGGCGCGGCGACGAATTTCCTCTGACTGCTCCTTCAGGTACTTTTCGTTGTCAAAACCTAGCTTCATAGGGCGTCAGCCTCTCAGCTCGTTCAGGATCTTCTCGATCTTGGCCTTGCACTGCCCGCAGCCGCCGCCGGCCTTGGTGAAGTTCGTCACCTCCTCGACCGTCGTCAGCTGATTCTCGGTGATCACCCGCCGCACCTCGTTCTCCGAAACGTTATAGCAGGTGCACAGCACGCTTTCCTCGAGGTTGCGGTCGGCGTTCTCGCCGGTTTCGTAGTTCTTGATCGCCGCCTCCATCGCCTCGCGCCCCATGTCGCTGCAATGCATCTTCTGCGGCGGCAGCCCACCGAGGTAGTCGGCAATCTGCTGGTTGGTGATCGCCTTCGCCTCTTCGAGCGTCTTGCCGATGACCATTTCGGTCAGCGCCGAACTGGAGGCGATGGCGCTCGCGCAGCCGAAAGTCTGAAACTTCGCCTCGGCGATCTTGCCGTCGTCGCCCAATTTGAACTGAAATTTCAGCGCATCGCCGCACGCCAGCGAACCCACCGTCGCCGAGCCGTCGGGATGCTCGATTTTACCCACATTCCGCGGATTGCGGAAATGATCCATCATCTTCTCGGAGTAGTTCCACATACGGAACTTCATTATACCATAATTTGCGGTCCTCCTGACCCAATTTATGGCTCGCCCAAAGAAGTTGAATGTCGGTCGTCGACCGTCGCCGCTACGGTTGACGGTCTTTGCCCAACGCTGGCTGCGACTCTAAATTGTCGCGCAAGTTCCATTCCAAATTGCGGTCCAAGGCGGTGGGATTCAAATAATACAGAATCGTCACGCCGCCCAGTGAACAACGGGTAAAGGCCGTTCCGTTCTTGATTTTCGGCTGGATGTCTTCGTAAATCTTGCCGTAATACGCCGTTACTGGCTGACCATTGGCATCCAGCTCAGTGCGCACGCGGAAGCCAAAGGTACGGAAATATTCAACCGGCGCGCGCTTTCGCCGCATTTTCGCCTTGTAACCCGATTCCGGAGCCGTCCGCAAACGCAGGTGATTCCACGGATCCGAAAAAATTTCCTGAATGCCGTCAGCCGGATTCGGAAAGCGAAGCTTGATATCCCAGTCATCCCGCACGAGCTCCAGATCTGCCACCTTGCCCTGGCCCTGAGGCGGCAGCCAGTCTCCCGCCATAAAATCATACTGCAGGCGATTGTCCTCGCCGAAATCTGCCGAAGCCCGGCGCACCCGCAGGGGAATCGGATGCATGACCCGCTGAAGCTGCATGGTAATTACCAGCGGATTCGGCTGCCAAAGCCCCGCCTCGTCCCGATCGGCAAACTTCCGCAGCCGCTTGTACACCGGATAATAGCCGGCCAAAGGCGTCGCCAGCTCGCACATCACCCCGCCCAGATTGGTAAACCCCGAGAAAGTGCGACAGCCGTCGGCACCGGTCAGCCCCTCCTTGAGCATCGGCCGCGGCTTGCGCTTGCTGGTGCCGTTGTCAATCTGAAACGCCGCGACTACCGCAAGATTGCTGACCGGCTCCCCGGTGTCGGCATCCTCGGTGCGAATCGTCACCCAGGCATTGTTCGGATCCGCCAGCGCCAGCAGCGGCAACATAACTCCCAATAGCCCCGTCAGTTTCATCCGCCGCTCCTCCTTAGGGAATATACTTATAAATCCCATCGCCCGTCGGCAGCAAACTGTGCTCCCGATCCCATTCCAAATTGCGGTCCAGCGGTGTCGGGTTCAGATAATAAATCGTCGACACCACCCCCCAGCGCTTAATTCGCTCAATCCGCTTGGGCTGAAAGCCGTTAAAGAGCTTGCCATAATGACAACTTACGATTTTACCGGCGGCATCGCGCCGCGTACGAATGCGAAAAGCATAGCAAACCGGCCTCCACGACCGACGCTCATCCTCGTCGAACCGACCCATATACTGCCGATACCCGTCCTCGGGCGCCTGCCGAACCGGCAACACCACCGACTGCGGCGCCACCACCAGCTGCGCCCCGTTGTCAGGCCCCGGGAAAGTAACATCCACCCATTGCTCCAGGCGAGTAGTCTTGGAGGTCGGCGAAACCAGATAGTACCTCAGCTTCTCCTTCGGAATCGGCACCTCCTCGGCATGCAGCACGCACTCGACATCCGCCACCAGCCCCGTGCCCACCGGCGGCAACCAGTCACCCACCATAAAGTCATACTGCAGCTTACCCTGGCCCAGACTGAAAAGATCTTGCTTGACTTCAGTATCGGTAGTTAACAGCGTATTACGGACAATCAGCGGAATCGGGTGCTCGATCCGCTGCACAATCGCCGTCACCACCTGATCCTGCGGCAACCAGTTGCCGAAGAAATCTCGATCATCATATCTTACCGTGGCCTCAAAGGGCTGATAATACTTTTTAAGCCGTCGAAGCGCAAACGGCTCCAGACGAAAGCACGCATGCTCCCGGGAGATATCGCCTTCCAGCCGACAGCGGCCCTCCGCATCCGTGACCCCCGGAACCCAATCCGTGCCCAGCCCGCCCATTGCATAATCGATGTTATGGGTAAACCCGCCGATAACCTTCATCCCCGGCATCGGGCGCCCCGCTTCATCCACGACGACGGCGGTAAACCGGGCGTTCGCCCCGCTCGCCGCCCCCAGCCAGCCACTTACCACCAACATCCACCAGCATCGCATTTTCGCCCTCCTCCTGTTTAATGCTCGGCAACTAGTCTATCATAAAACCGGTAAACAAAAAGATAGGCCAGATTGCGAATATCGGAATGAAGCCATTCCTCATCATCTCGTGGCCATTGGACAGAACCTGGCATCGGTTCAAAATATTTAACATTAACCATTCCCTCCACCTTGTTGCTCCCCGCCGCAAAGGTAGTGGCGGGAATCGCATCGCCCAGAAGCTGCGATCGCAGCTCATACGCCTCGGCCGGCGGCAGCGTCAACCGATCCTTCTGATGGAGACGAATGTCCTGAAAACTGGTAAACAGCGGCTCACTGATCGCGTCGACGTCCTTAAGATTGTCACGGGCGTGACTGGTAAACCCATATTGATACACATACCAGAGCGGATTGTACGCATACTTGGAACTGATGCCCCAACCCCCTTCGCTGATCACCGCAATCTTACCCCCGGTCGCAATGCGAAGGTCGTGCCAAATGGTCGTCCCCTTCGTCAGTTCCTGCGCCTTCCATTTCCCGCCCATCAGCGTCGCCTGCCCCGGCTCCGCATTGGCCAGCACGTCTTCGGTCGGGGAATAGCAGTTGACGAGATTCTTGAGCCCCGCGAACTGACCGCGCCAGCTCAGACTGGTGCGAAAGTCAGCACCCTCGAACTGCTTATACCAGTTCGCCGCCCAATAATCCTCGGGGATGTTGCTCCACTCCGTGTCCACCATCGGCAACGCGACCTCAGCCGCGGCATCGTAGGCCTCCATCGCCACCGCGGCATTGAGCAGGTAGTAACGCGCATAGTCGAGCGCATGGTGCTTGGCCGCCGCCGACACCAGCACATTGCCCAGCGAATGCGCCAGCATGACCTTCACGCCCGGCAGCTGGCGGCAGTTCGTCGCCAGAGCCGACGCCGACCGCAAGGCGTTCTTGACGTTGCGGTAATAGTCAGGCGCAATTTCCCATTCCCCCATCTTGATCTGCGAAAGGTCGCCGAACCAGTCGACGGCCGTGAACATCGATTCCGACCCCGACTGCCACAGCCGCTTGAACATTTCGGCCGCCCACGCCCGCGCCGAGGCATAGCCGACATTGTAGCCGTGGACAAAGACAAACTGCCGCTCGTCGCACTCGGCATCCGGGCGGTTGGACGGCTCGCCCACTGCGGTCGCCCGCCCCGAGCTGTCGTTGCAGACATCACGCAGATTCACCCAGCGGTACATGGCCTCGACCGGGGAAACCGCCAGCTTCACCGAACATTGGGCCAGCCGGCACTGCAACTTGCCGTCCGCATCGGCGAGCCATCCTTCGAGCGCAAGCTGCGTGCCGCTCGCACGCCCCTCCAGAAAGGCGACGCCGCATTGGTCGTCATCGCGAAGCGCCTCCAGAAACCAATCGTCCAGCACCGCCCCCGCTTCGAGATTCCGCACCTTGGCGTCGTGCGACTGCTCCGCCCCGTCAACCCCGAAGCCGGCATCGAAATACTCGTGCTGGAACCTGCCCAACTGGTCCCGGGGAAGCGTGGAGAAAAGCGCGTTGACGCAATCGGACTTAAGCCGCCAGCGCACGCGGTCGCCCAGCGAGCGGACATAGCTGTCGGGGAGCGCCTGCCTGAGGTCGATCCAAACCGGCGTAAAGTCCAGCAGATCGCGCGGGCCGTTCACGACCTCATCCTGGGCGTCCTTGCCGCAGCCCGGCTCGTCGTCGTCGATTTTCGTATCGACGCCCTGATCGCGATCGTCGTTGACCCAGAAGCGGAAGGTGCGCTCTCCGGCCGCCGCCGTCGCCTCGTCCGTCGCGTCGATGACGCCGTTGCGGTCATAGTCGAAGACCAGTTGCGGCCGCACCCCGTAAAAGCGCAGCGATTCCTGGTCACGGACTCCGGCGGCATTGCTGTAGCCGAACACCAGGCTGGCTTCGCCGGGCGACAGCGCCACCAGCCGCGCGGCCGTCAGCCAGTCCGCCACCCGCTTTTCGCCATAGCCGAGGCGCCGCCAGGCATTGATCGTCAGGCTGGTCGTCGGCTGGGTCTCGCTGTCCAGGAGCATTTCCCAGCCGCCCTGATGGTTCTGCACCCAAAGCTGAAAGTGGCCGCTGGCCGCGAGGAACTCCAGCCCCACGATGCCGTAGTCGAGCCCGACCCAGGTCTTGAGTTCGATGTCCGTGCCCGAAGCGACCCCCGAGCCGCAACCGACCAACAAGTCCAGGTCCGGACGCCCCGCCGCCTGCCGCATGGCCGTCAGCGCCGACGACTGGATCTCCACCCCCACGGCCGTATAGGCGTTCCGCGCCACCTCCGTGCCGCGGTTGTCCGCGAACGCCACGTACTTGTCATAGGCCGTCATGCTGGAATTCCACGCCCGCACCAGCACCTCGCAATCGCAGGCGGTGCTGACGAACGGCCGCCGCTCAAGATCGAACACCTCCAGCTCGCTTAAACTGCAAATGCTGACCACGTTGCTGGCATGCGACGGACAGTCGCAGCAATACTCGCCCTTTTCCGGCACCGTCAGCGAGATCGTGCGGTATTGCGGCTCCGTCTTCACCAGCAGCAGCCCGCGCGCCTCCGGCAGCTTCCAGCAACGCTCGTATTCCTCGCGCAGCTTTTCCGCATCGGCGGGAACGGACGGATCCAAGGCTTCATAGACCGCCTGCGCGTCGGCTATTATCCTCGCCCACAGCTCGGAGGTTTCTCCCTCCGGCCACTCGTATTCATCCTCCCCCTCCTCTTCCTCCGGCTCCGCCTCCGGGATCTCGGGGTCTTCCTCTTCCTCCTCGTCGTCGATCTCCGGGCAGTACTTCGCCTTTTGCGAATATTCCTGCTGACCGAAAAGATACTGGGGGTGCGACAGGCGATAGCGAACGGGCAGGGTATGGCTCTTGGGGAAGCCGCCCCTCAGCGACGCCTCCAGCGGCGGATGATTCTGCACGGTGATGTCGCCGCCGGGAAACCAGGTGCAGGTCAGCCCCTCGATGTCGGTGCCCGGCGACAGCCAGACCGACACCGTCGACGACTCCCGGTCGTGGATGCACGGCACCGAGGCGACGACATTCGGAAAGACGAGTCGCCGCGTCCAGGCGTCATCGCCGCCATCTTGCGCATCGCCGCAGGCGAAATCCGCCGAATCCAAGTCGACGCGCACGTCACCCGACTGCCGCCGAAAGCTCACCGTCGACGCCTGGCCGCGCGGCACCGAATACTTGAGCGTCGCCGGTTCGTCCGCGTCGCCGGGGCCCGGGATTCGCAACACCCCGTCATTGACGATGACTTCGGCTTCGCCCGAACCGGAAACGACCAGTTCCAAAACCGCGCGCGTTGAAGTCGATTCGGGAACGGCGACCGGCGCCAGCGCGGGACTGCCGTTGTAGAAGCTGCGCTCGAACCTGGAGTAGCCGTTTTCGTCCACCTCCGCGTGCCAACTCGACCTGCCCGACTCCAGCAACTCCTGCGCCAGGCCGTCATCGCAATATTCCGTCAGCGACCGCGCGTTTTTCGGATCCAGCCCGAGCGCCACTTCCTCGCCATCGTCCAGCCCGTCACCGTCCGTATCGGAATTGGCCGCATCGGTGCCCAGCGTCAGCTCTTCCAGCGCGTCCGACAGCCCGTCGCCGTCGCCATCCACCTGACGATGCACCTGGAAGAAGCCGGAGTCGGCGTCACGCAGCCAGCTCATATCGACTTCCACCGGCAGCTGCGGCGTGCCGTCGAAATTGATGACGGTCGTGATCAGCTCCCACTGCTCGCCCAGCTGCGGCGAGTAAAAGACTTCCAGGAAATCACCGGGGGCCATCTCGCCCGGCGGCGCACTGACTTGGAGCTCACTGAACATTGATCCCAGTTCCAGCGCACTGATGCGAATGGCGCCGCGCGCCACCAGCCCCGCCAGCGCCAGACCACCCGTAGCCACCACTAAAATCGAACTCGTCTTTTTCATGACGAGCGAGATTATAGCCGATTCGACTTTGTGTTGTCAATAGCACAAAGTATAAACCGACCAAAGCGAGTGCAGTTGCAAACTGTTGAACCCGCCTGTTCCGATTTGCTCGACAGCGGACGCGCCGCCAGCGGCCTTCAAGGCGCTGCTCTTGCGCTTGCCAACCGCGCGGCCGCGGCCGCGCCAAATCTTCTCGCACGCTGGAAAGCAAAACCATGCTCGGCCACCTAAAGGCAAACTAAGGCGCGAAGCCACAAACAAAAAATCGTGGGCCGCTACAATGTCAGAACCGGAAAATTCACCAATTAATTAAAATGGTCAACCACCCCAAGCCGCCTTCATAAAATAAGAACGCGGCAGAAGTGCCGCGTCCTTATTTTTAGGCTGCTAAGCCAAAGGGTTAGGCGACGCTGCCGCCGGCCTTTTCGATCTTGGCCTTCGCCGAAGCCGAGCACGGCACCTTGACCGTGAACTTCTTCGTGAGCTCGCCGTTGCCGAGAATCTTGATCTTCGGATTCTTGTTGTCCGAAAAGCCCGCCTTCGCGAGCGCCTCGATCGTGATCTCGGCCCCCGCCTCGAACTTCTTCTCCAGGTCAGCGACATTCACCGCCAGCGCCTTCGCGTTAAACGCGGCGTTGTTGAAGCCACGCTTCGGAAGCCGGCGGACGAGCGGCATCTGGCCGCCTTCGAACTGCAGTTTGTGCTTGTGGCCCTTGCGCGACTGCTGACCCTTCTGGCCCTTGCCCGCGGTCTTGCCGAGGCCCGAACCGCAACCGCGGCCGACGCGCTTCCGCCGCGACCGGGCGCCGGGAGTGTTAGTCAAAGTATTCAGTTCCATTTTAAGTTCTCCTTAATTGATAAGTATGAAGTATGAGGTATGAGTGTTGAGTGATGGAAGTTTAATTCCTTAGTTCATCGTTCATCGCTCATACTTCATCGTTAGCCTTAGGCGCGGATTGCAGCAATCTCTTCCGCCGAACGGAGCTTCATGAGCGCGTTCATCGTGGCCTTGACCACGTTGAGCCGGTTCTTGGAGCCGAGCGACTTGCCGACCGCATCACGAATGCCGACCGCCTCCAGGACGGGGCGCATGCCGCCGCCGACGATCAGGCCCGTACCTTCGGCCGCCGGCTTGAGGATCACGCGACCGCCGTCGCAGACGCCCTCGACGTCGTGCGGGATGGTCTTGCCCTTGAGGACGACCTTGCGCATGTCCTTGCGCGCGGCTTCGCCGCCCTTGCGGATGGCGTCCGCCACTTCGTTCGCCTTGCCGAAGCCGACGCCGACCTTGCCTTCCTTGTCACCGACCACGATGACGGCGGAAAAGCTCATGCGGCGGCCGCCCTTGACGGTCTTGGCGCAACGGTTGATGAACACGGTATGCTCGTCGAGCGCATCCTCGGCCTGCATTTCACCACGCTTGTCACGATTGAAAGCCATGATTACTTATCCTCCTTCTTGGTGGAGATCAAGAGACCCGCCGCCACGGCAGCTTCGACCACCGCGGCCACGCGGCCGGTGTACTTGTTGCCGCCGCGGTCCACGACCACCGTCGTGATGCCGGCCGCCTTCGCGGCCTCCGCCGCCTTGGCGCCGAGATTCTTCGCGACTTCGAGATTGGCCTTGTCGTCCTTGAGGCTGTTGGCCTGGGCGAGAGTCCGCTGCGCGTCGTCGTCGATGAACTGGACGTACAGGTTCTTGTTGGTGACACAGATCGACATGCGCGGACGCGCCGCGGTGCCGATAACGCGCTGACGAAGACGGAGATGCCGCTTCTGACGCTGAACTTTACGATTGAACATTGGTTGTTCTCCTTACGGCCGTGCTTAGGCGACCTTCTTGCCCTGTTTACGGCGGATGTGCTCACCGACGTACTTGATGCCCTTGCCCTTGTAGGGCTCGGCCGGATAGTACGAGCGGATGCGCGCGGCCGCTTCCCCGACGAGCTGCTTGTCGATGCCCTTGATGGTGACCTGCAGGCCGTCGTTTTCGACGGTGACCGTAAGGCCCTCGGGAATCGCGAAGATCTTCGGCGAGGCAAAGCCGAGCGAGAGCGCCAGCTCCTTGCCCTTGAGCACGGCCTTGAAGCCGGTGCCTTCAATCGAAAGCTGCTTCGTGTAGCCAACGGACACGCCGACCGCCATGTTGTTGATCAGCGCGCGGGCGAGGCCGTGGAAATTGCCGAGATTGTAGTCGTCGGCACAAGCGACGAGAATCTTCCCGTCTTCCACCTTCGCCGTGATGCCCTCATGCATCGTGTAGGAAAGCTCGCCGAGCTTGCCCTTGACCGTCACCTGCTGGCCCGCGACGGAGGCGCTGACGCCTTCCGCGAGCTTGACGGGTTCTTTACCGATTCGAGACATTGTCCTAATCTTTCTTTATTTGCGGCGCGCCCGAAGGCAGCGCCCTGACATGTTATGCAACGGTACAGATGATTTCGCCGCCGAGCTTCGCCTTCTTGGCCTCCGCGCCGGACATGACGCCCTTGGAGGTCGAGAGAATCGCAAGGCCCATGCCGTCAAGAACGGCCGGAACCTGGCTCGTGGAGACATACTTCCGGAGACCGGGCTTCGAGATGCGCTTCAGCTCGGTGATGACGGGAACCGCCTTCGCCGTGTACTTGAGCGTGATCACGAGCTTCTTCGGGAACTCGCTGGTCATGACGTAATCGGCGATGTAGCCGGCTTCCTTCATGACGCGGGCGATTTCACCCTTGAGATTGCTCGCCGGGATCTCCACGGAGAAAAGGCGCGCCTTCAGACCGTTGCGGATCGTCGTGAGCATATCGGAAATGGGATCGAGTGTCATTTTGAGATTCCTTTCCTTTTAAGTTACCACGAAGCCTTGGTGACGCCGGGGATAAGCCCGGCGACGGCGAGTTCGCGGAAGCAAAGACGGCAGACGCCGAACTTGCGGATGTAGGCGTGACGACGGCCGCAACGCTGGCAGCGGTTGTACGCGCGCACCTTGAACTTGGGCGCCTGGTGCTGCTTTTCGATAAGACACTGTTTAGCCATGATTAGTTCCTCCCTGCGAACGGCATGCCCATGGAGTTAAGAAGCTCCTTGCAGGCCTGGTTGTCGGTAGAGCTGGTCACGAAGGTGATGTCCATGCCGGAATGCGCCGAAGATTCGACGAGTTCGGGGAAGATCGTGTGCTCCTTGATGCCGAGGGTGTAGTTGCCGGCGCCGTCGAAGCCGCGGTTCGGAACGCCGCGGAAGTCGCGGATGCGGGGCAGCGCCGCCGAGATGAGGCGGTCGGCGAATTCCCACATGCGCTCGCCGCGCAGCGTGACCTTCGCGCCGATGACCATGCCCTCGCGCAGCTTGAAGTTCGAGATCGACTTCTTCGCCTTGCAGAGCATGGGCTTCTGACCGGTAATCGCCGTCAGGTCGTCAACCAGCGTCTTCTGCTCGTCCTTGGAGACGATGCCGAAGCCCATGTTGATGACGATCTTCTGAAGGCGGGGAACGAGCATCTTGTTGGTGACGCCGAGCTTCT
>JAZLMR010000033.1:0-9450 GCA_045598785.1 Kiritimatiellia bacterium | reverse complement strand
AAACTTCTGGCTGGCGTTCTGGGCGTGTGCGATGATGCTCTTGTCGGGTCTCACCGACGCCTGGGACGGAGCCCTCGCCCGCAAGTGGAACGTGGTGTCCGCATTGGGCAAGATGGCCGATCCGCTCATGGACAAGGTGTTCTACCTCGTGGCGTTTCCGGCGCTCGTCTGGCAGTTCCTCCACCAGGGCGGCGCAGGATCCGAGGCGCATGCGCTCGTGATGCTGGGCTTTACGATTCTCTACATGCTGCGCGACACGTGGGTGACGTTCATGCGGTCCGTCGGGGCGCTTTACGGCGCCGACGTCGCGGCGATGTGGCTCGGCAAGGTGCGCACGGCGCTCTCGTTCCCCGGAGCCGGCTGGATCTACGTGTACCTGGCCTTCTCGCCGATGGTTGTCGGCGACGCCTGCGGCCAGCTGAAGGGATGGTGGCTGGCGAGCTGCTACGTCGTCGAGGGGCTGCTGATCGTCCTGACGGTCTGGTCGCTCTTCACCTACACGTCGGCCTACATGCCCTATCTGCGGATGGCCCTTGCGCGAAAATAAAATTTGTGAGATAATACAAACACAACCAAATCAAGAAGGTTCTAATGATATGAAAAAACAGACTAAAGGTTTTACGCTGGTTGAGCTTCTCGTCGTCATCGGCATTCTGGGCATCCTGATGGGTGCGCTGTTCCCGGCCATCTCCTCGGCCATGCTTTCCGCCAACACCTCGGCCATGTCGATGCGCGGGCGCAACCTGTTCGTCGGCATCACCCAGTGCAACACCGAGCGTGAGGCGGCGGGTCTGCCGTCGGTCTGGCCCCAGACCAACACCGAGGGTCTTGACGATGACGACAAGAAGGTGATCGGCGCTTCGTCCTCGACCGACTACTTCAAGTATCTTTTCGACCTTGAGACCGACGCCAAGGATCGTCAGGCGTTTGTCGACCTCGACATCGGCGTGCTGTCCGGCGGCGGCGTTCCCGGCATGACCGGCACCACGCTCGACAAGGCCAATGTCGGCTGGCTGGTCACGCAGAACATCCAGAACGAAGTTGCCGACGTGGTGCCGGTGCTGGTCACGCGCAATGTCGACCACAGCACGCTCTCCGGCTACCTGAAGACTTACGACGGCAAGGGCACGCAGCGCGTCGAGTGCGGCAAGGGCGGCGGCGAGAACACTTCGACTCCGTTCGGCAACAAGGCGTGGATCCTGATCCGTAAGGGCGGCGCGGCGGCGACCATCAAGGCGAAGTACTCGCGGCTCAACGTGATCTTCAACCGCCTGAGCTTCGACAATTCCTCGCTCGACAACGACCTCACGATCCTGCAGCTCTAAGCGGTGCAAGTTCAGGTCGCGATCGACCTCGCGCTCGACCGGCTCTTTACCTACGAAGTTCCGGAAGCGCTCCAGAAGAAGCTGGCCGTCGGCCAGCTTCTTTCCGTTCCTTTCGGCCACCGCGAGGCGCGGGGCTTTGCGATGGCGCTGGGCGAGAGCTTTCCGGCGGCGGCCAGCGCGAAGCCGCTGGCGCTTAAGCCGATCACGGCCATTGCCGACGATACGCCGTTTTTTTCGCCGGCGCTGCTGGAGTTGGTGCGCCAAGTCGCGACCTATACCGCTTCGCCGCTGGAACTGGTGCTGAAGGCGGCCTTGCCGGCGGCGGTATTGAAGAAGAACGCCCGCGCCCGCGAGCTGCTGTATGTCGAGGCGGTCGCGGACGGTCCGGCGGAAGCCGGTTCGCTTACCGGTCGTCAGCAGTGGCTTTACGAGCAGCTGGTCCGGCTGGGCGGCGGCTGGCTGCAGCCGCTCTGCCGCGAACTCAAGACCA
The DNA here is from genome assembly GCA_045598785.1 of Kiritimatiellia bacterium. Lineage (GTDB taxonomy): Bacteria > Verrucomicrobiota > Kiritimatiellia > RFP12 > UBA1067 > UBA1067. Next base: position 7,635 of record JAZLMR010000033.1, on the reverse strand, counting down.
CGCCCGCGACGCTTCGGGAGCTGGCGCAGTGCGGCTATGCCCGAATCGAGGTGCGTGCCCGTCGCCGCGATCCGCTCGGCGCCAAGCGGATTTTGCCGACTAGGCCGTTGCCGCTTAACGAAGGCCAGGCGGCGGCGCTAAAGGCGATGACCGGTCCGGCGGCGAAGCCGTTGCTGCTGTTCGGCATTACCGGCTCGGGCAAGACCGAGGTCTACCTGCAGGCGATTGCCGCCGAGCTGGCGGCGGACCGCGGCGCCATCGTGATGGTGCCGGAAATCTCGCTGACGCCGCAGACGGTGCAGCGGTTCGCCTCTCGCTTCGGCCGTCAGGTGGCGGTGCTGCATTCGGCGCTGTCGGACGGCGAGCGCTATGACGAGTGGCATCGCATCCGCAGCGGCGAGGCCCGAGTGGTGGTGGGGCCGCGCTCGGCGGTCTGGGCGCCCGTGCGGCGACTGGGGCTCATCGTGGTCGACGAGGAGCACGAGACCAGCTACAAGCAGGACGAGACTCCGCGCTACCATGCCCGCGACGTGGCGGTGCTGCGCGGCAAGATCGAAGGGTGCCGGGTGGTGCTGGGGAGTGCCACCCCTTCGTTGGAAAGCTGGATGAACGTCCGCCGCGGCAAGTATGAGCTCGCGGAGCTGCGGCAACGCGCCGGCGCGGGCACCTTGCCGCGGATCGAACTCGTGGACATGAACGAGGAGGCTCGGCGGAGTCCGACCGGCGGTTGTCCGATTTTCTCGAAGGCGCTGCTGGCGGCAATCCAGCGCCGGCTGGACAGCGGCGAGCAGACGATTCTCTTTCTCAATCGGCGGGGCTATGCCTCGTCGCTGGAGTGCGAAGGCTGTGGCTGGGTGCCGGAGTGTCCGGATTGCGGCGTGCCCTATACCTATCATCGGGCCGATGCGTGTCTGCGTTGCCACATTTGCGGCGGCTGGACGGAAGTGCCGAAAGCCTGTCCGAATTGCCATACGTCGGCCTTGGCCCGCCACGGCATCGGCACGCAGCGGGCGGAGGCGGCGCTGGCCCAGTGCTTCCCCCGGGCGCGAATCCTGCGGATGGACGCCGACTCCACTTCGCGGAAGCATTCGCACGATGACCTGCTCGGCGCCTTCCGGCGCGGCGAGGCGGAGGTGCTCATCGGCACGCAGATGATCGCCAAGGGGCTGGATTTCCCCAAGGTGACGCTGGTCGGGGTGCTGGACGCCGACCGTTCGCTCAGTCTGCCGGACTTTCGCGCGGCCGAGCGCACCTATCAGCTGCTGGCGCAGGTCGCGGGGCGGGCGGGGCGGGCCGAATTGCCGGGCCAGGTTTTCATCCAAAGCCGGAACGTGTCCGAACCGGTAATCCTGTCGGCGGCGGCCGGCGACTTCGCCGCGTTTGCCGCGATGGAGCTGAAGGCGCGCGAACAGGCTTATTTTCCGCCGTTCTGCCATTTTGCCGTCATTAATCTGCGCGCTCAAGACCTGCAGTTGGCAGGCGGCTGGGCGGAGCTGTATGCGAAGAGCCTGCAGAATTATGCCGCGCGGTTGAACGCCAAGTCGCCGGAAGTGCGCATGGTGGCGGGCGAAGCGATGCCGGCGGCGCTGGAGAAGGCCGAGGGCTGGTATCGCTGGCAAGTTACGCTTCGCGCGACGACGGCCGCCGCCCTGGTGCGGGCCTGGCGCTGGCTTGTCGAGGTGCGGCCGCCGCCGAACGAACTTAGACTGCACATAGACATCGACGCGTTCAATCTGCTATAATTCCCCGAAAAAATGAACGGAGTTGCCAAATTGCTGGCTTCCGTCGGCTGGTCCGGCGAGGTAATGGCGAAATCGATTCTGTACTTTCCGTCCGTCCTTTTCCGGCGGTCGGGCAGGGCGGATCTGTTCGTTCAGCTTTACGCCACCGGCATTCGCACCTTGCCGGTGGTGACGGTGGTTTCGCTCTTCACCGGCATGATTCTTTCGCTGCAGGTCGGAATCGAGCTGGCGCGGTTCAATCAGGAGATATACCTGGGGGCGGCGGTGATGCTGACGCTGATTCGCGACGTCGCGGCGTTCAGCTGCGGCATTTGCCTGGCGGCATGCGTCGGGTCGGCGATCGCGGCGGAACTCGGCACGATGAAGGTCAACGACGAGATTGACGCGCTGGTGATCATGGACATTGCGCCGCTGCGGTTTCTGGCGGCGCCGCGGATTCTGGCGATGGTGATGATGGCGCCGCTCCTGGCGTTTTACTGCATGATCGTCGGCACGGTCGGCGGCGGGCTCGTCGGGCAGACGCAGCTGAACGTGGATTTCAGCCAGTATATGACGAGCGCCATGACGATCGTCAAGATCAAGGATCTGTACGTGGGGCTCGCGAAGGCGGCGGTGTTCGGGCTGGTGATCGGCACGATCGCGGTTGCCGAGGGGCTGGGCACGCGGCTCGGCGCGACGGGCGTCGGCAAGGCGACGCAGCGGGCGGTGATCGTTTCGTTTCTGGCGATTCTCGTATTTGGCTATATGATCACCCGGTTGTGCTATCGATGAACGACACGCTCATAACCTTCGACAATGTGGTCAAGCGCTTTGACGACGCGGTCGTCCTGGACGGGCTGTCGTTTACGGTGAAGCGGGGCGAGATCCTGGCGATCGTCGGGCCTTCCGGCACCGGCAAGTCGGTCACGCTCAAGCACATCGTGGGGCTGATGAAGCCGGATGCGGGCACGGTGAGCGTGGCGACGGAACACATCGGCTATCTTTTCCAGTCGGGGGCGCTCCTGGCGTGGAAGACGGTCTGGGAGAACGTGGCGCTGCCGCTGGAGGAGACCACGCGGCTGTCGGATGCGGAGATCGACGCCAGGGTGCGCTCGGCGCTGGCGGCGGTCGGGCTTGCCGACGACGCCGACAAGTATCCGGCCGAGATTTCCGGCGGCATGCAGAAGCGCGCGGGGCTGGCGCGGGCGATCGTCCGCGAGGCGGAGGTCATTCTCTACGACGAGCCGACCTCGGGGCTCGACCCCGTCACCTCCGTGCACATCACGAAGCTCATCCGTGAGTTGCGCGACCGCCGCGGAGTGACCTCGGTGCTGGTCACGCACGATCTGCTGAATGCGCTGAAGACGGCCGACCGCATCCTGCTGCTGCGGGAGGGGCGGGCGGTGATCTGCGGTACGCCGGCGGAGTTCGCCGCTTCCGAGAATCCGCAGGTGCAGGAGTTCATTTCCGCGATGAAAGGGGAAACGCTATGAGTAGGAAAAACAATGCGTTCGCGCAGGCGATCGTCGGGCTGTTCATGGTAACGGTGCTGTTGCTGCTGGGGTATTTCACCATCGTGGTCTCCGGCGTCGACATGGCCTTCGGGCGCAAGCGGCAGCCGCTGCAGATTGCGTTCGAACAGGTCGGCGGCCTCAAGGACCGCGACAGCGTCATGTATCGCGGAACCAAGGTCGGCATCGTCGACCGCGTGGAGGTGACGGCCAGCAACCTGATCGTCCATGTCTCGGTCGACACGGGGCTGGTGCTACGCGACGGCTATCGCATCGCCGTGGGCAACCTGTCGATGCTGGGCGGCAATTACCTCATTCTGGAGGAGGGCGCCGGCGAACCGCTGGACCTGGCGACGGCGAAACTGCGCGGCGAAACGCCGACCGACTGGATGCAGGATGTCTCGCGCATCGCCCGCAACCTGAACGAACTGACTTCGCGGTCGGAAGTTCGTGTGGCGATCACCAATTTCGCGGCGATCAGCGTGAAGGTGCGCGAGTTCGTCGACCGGGCCAATCGGGTGGCGGCCAACGCCGACCGCGTCGTCGCGCGGGTCGAGCGCGGCGAAGGCATGGTCGGCAAGCTGCTGTCGAGCGATTCGACGGCCTATGACGACTTGCAGCGGACGGTGGCCAATGCGCGCGAGATTTCCGAACGGCTCAACCGGGCGAAGCTTTACGAGGACCTGGAGGCGGGCGTGACCGCCTTCCGCGAGGCGGCGCAGTCGTTCGACGTCAAGGCGACGGTGGCTAAGGCCGACCGGCTCCTGGAGAATCTCAATGCGGTGGCCGAGGGACTCCGGCGCGGTGACGGCACGCTGGGCAAGCTGGTCAACGACCCGCAGCTCTATGAGGAGGTTAATGGCGTCATTCGCGATGTCCGGCAGGTCATCGACAACTACCGCGACACGACGCCGATCTCCACGTTTTCGTCGTTGGCGCTGGGAGCATTCTGATTCCCTTGGCAGGCTATGTCGGTAGATTGGCGCCGTCGCCGACCGGGGCCTTGCACCTCGGGAATGTCCGCACCTTCATGATTGCCTGGCTGCGCGCGCGCAGCCAAGGCGGCAAGGTGATTTTCCGGATGGAGGATCTGGACCATCCGAAGGACAAGCCGGGAGCGGCGGCACAGGCGGTTCGGGAGCTGCGCTGGCTCGGGTTTGACTGGGACGAAGAATACGTGCAGTCGGAACGCCGGGCGATTTACCGCGAGGCGCTGGCGGAGTTGCGCCGACAGGGCTGCGTCTATCCTTGCGTCTGTTCGCGGCGCGACGTGGAATCCGCACAGTCGGCGCCGCATGCCGGCGAGCAGCTGCATTATTCCGGGCGCTGCCGCGGGCGCTTTGCCTCCTGGTCGGCGGCCGTCGGCTACAAGCGTGCGCAGGCGGGCGATCGGCTGGCGGCGGCGCTGCCGTGCTGGCGCTTTCAGGTGCCGCCCGCGACGCGGGTCGCCTTTGACGATGCCTTTGCGGGGCACTATGAGCAGGCGGTGGCGGCGACGCTGGGCGACTTCCCGCTGGCCCGTGATGCCGACGGCGCCGGCTATACGCTGGCGGCGACGGTGGACGATTTGCTGATGGGGGTCACCGAGGTGGTGCGCGGCGACGACCTGCTGCCGGCGACGCCGGCTCAGCTGCTGGTGGCGCGGGCGCTAATCGCGGGTGCGCCCGAGTGGTACGGAAAGTTTGGCGTCCCCGGCTATCTGCATGTGCCGCTGGTGGTGGGGCCGGACGGCAAGCGGCTGGCGAAGCGGCACGGCGACACGCGAATCGCGACTTACCGAGCGCACGGCTGGAGCGCGGCGAAAATCTTGGGGTATCTGGCGCATTCCTGCGGTTGGGCGGCGCCGGACGAGGAGCTGACCTTGGCGGAACTGCTGCCGCGCTTTGATTTGTCCACTATCCCCAAGTCGCCATTTATGGTGTGAGCGCTATTGGCGTACAAATGCGTATGTTTTGACCCCTTTATATGATCTTTGTTAATGGGTGGGCGTAAACTTATGTCTATTAATGGTCATATTGTTTCTTGTAACGCGAATTTATTATTTAAAGTCTCACTTGACATTGTGGATATAAAAGGACTATAATTGGTCACATCATGACTATCACAGTAAATACGGCCACGCTGAAAGAGCAGCTCAGTCATTACCTTAGCTTGGCCAGCCAAGGTCGAGACGTGCTGGTGACCAATCATAAACGCATTGTTGCGCGACTTCTCGGGGAGGATGGCGAAAGCCGTCTGCCGCTCGTGGAGCCAACCGCACCCGCCTCCGCAGTTGCGGACATCGGCGGGTTTGGTTTCAAAGAGGATCCGCTCGTGCAGATGAGAAAGGAAAGGAGTGCGCGATGATAGTTTATCTTGATTCTTCGTTTGTGATCCGCCGACTGCTTGGCGTCGGAAAGCCGACAGAGTTCTGGGGCAAATGGGAGAAGGCCTATGCCTCGACCCTCATGCGCACCGAGTGCTACCGGATCGCGAACAACCTCCGGCTCGCCGGCAAGCTCGACGACGCCGGCCGGGCCCGCCTGGGCGCGTGGATCGAGACGGTCTGCAGCGCAGTTACGCAGATTTCGCTCACGGACAACGTCTTGAAGCGTGCGGCAGACGCCTATCCCGTCGAGGTCGGCACCTTGCAGGCGCTGCATCTCGCGACGATGCAGGAGCTGGAGTCCGTCTATGGCGTCAAGTGCGTCCTCGCCTCCGATGACGAGGGGCTCGTCCAGGCGGCGAAGGCGCTGGGCATTGCCGAGGCCGCAGCCGCGTCGAAGCCGGCGGAAGGGGCGTCGAGCGCGGCCGAATGACTCTCGTCTGCCAGATGCTGATCCAGGGGGCCGTTGGATTCGCCATCGGTGCGGGCACGAACGAGCTCGCGATTCGATGGGTGTTCAACGCCCTCTTTACGAAAAAGAAGCAACTTATTGCCGCGAACACGAAGAACCTTGTCCGCACCGAGTTGATGACGGCCGACAAGATCGCGGCGAAAGTCTGCGCGCCGAATGTGCAGGCGGTCATCGAGCGGAATATCCGGATGCGGCTCGACGAGTACGGCGATAAGGCGCGGACGGTCTGCACCAGCTTCGGCAAGCGTTTCGAGGGATGCCTTCCGGAACTGGTCCGGGAAGAGGTATTGGCCCTTGCGGAAGTCGCGAACCTCTTCGACGACGACATCCGGAAGACGATTTCGCGGACTGCCGCCAGCCAGGTGACGGATTATCTGGCCGAGAACCTGCCGCGGATCATCGAGGAAACGGATGTCTGGCAGGTCGTCTACGACACGATCATGGGCTATGACGAGAAGAAGCTGGAGACGCTCACGCGCGAGGTCACGAACCGCGAACTGCGTGGCGTTACGCTCTGGGGCGGCGTCATCGGGGCGGTCGTCGGGCTTTCGATGAGCGTCGTCATGTGGCTGATCGGGAGAGGGTGAAATGCTGGTTGCCGCAGGAGTTCTGCATCATGTCAATATGCTGGAGGTCGTCCGGCATCCGTGGTTCATTTCTGCGGTTTCGGGATTCGTCGGGGCGCAGGTCCTGAAGCTGATCATCGCGTGGTGGCGCCACCGGACCTGGGACTTCCGCGAGCTGGTTTCCGCGGGCGGCATGCCCAGTTCGCATTCTGCATTCGTCGCGGCGTTGGCCGGTGCGATCGGTTTCACGGATGGTTTTGACGAACCCTATGCGATGATTGCCGTTGGTTTCGGGTTGCTGGTCGTTTGCGACGCGGCGACCGTGCGGCGGCAAGCGGGCGAACATGCGAAGCTTCTCAACCTCATCATTGACAAGCTCAACGACCGACTCGATGCCGATGAGCGCATCGAGGTCGCCAAGCTGAAGGAGCGGCTCGGGCATAAGCGCCGTGAAGTTCTTGTGGGAACGCTTTTGGGTATTTTTGTTGCGTTGGTCGTTTGTGGCATTTGGGATTTTTGGAAGTGAATGGTTTGCAAGTGGTGTCGATAGTTTGCAATCCCACTATCCGGGTGCCATTTTAATTAGTTGGTGAATTGCTCGGTTCTGACATCGTAGCGGCCCGCGTCGATTTTTTTGTTTGTGGCGTCGCGCTTTGAAGGGGCTTTGAGTGGCTTGGCATTGTTTTGCTTCCCAGCGTGCGAGAAGATTTGGCGAATATCACCCGAGGGCGTAGCCCGAGCCGCGAAGCGGTGTGCCAGCTCCCGTTCTCGGTCGGGCTGGCGGCTTGTCCTTGCGACCGTCGAGCCGACTAGTGACGACCGACATCCGACTTCCGCGGCGTGACCGACTAGCGACTTTCCGACGGCCGACTTCCGTTGCGATTAGCTGGCGCTCTGCGCTTTCAAATCGCTTTGCCTTTCGCCGCGCGACCCTGGCGCTTCGCGCCCCAATCGCTCACGGTCGTCGGATGTCGCTTGTCGGCCGTCGGCTCGCTCCCGG
>JAZLMR010000032.1:0-43162 GCA_045598785.1 Kiritimatiellia bacterium | reverse complement strand
AGACAACACAAAGGCGATTACAGATCTATTGGGCCGAGCGTTGTCAGCCGGATCGGAAAACGGCCTCCTATTGCGTGTCGCGATAGCGACTTGCGTTCCACCCCATCCTCAACTTCCACTCCAACACCAACTAATTAAAATGCCGCCCCAGCAACTGCAGGAGCTGCGCGTAATCGACATCCTGCACTGCCACGCCGTCGCGAATCGCCAGCGCCGCCGCGGCCGCCGCCGCCTCGCCCAGCGAAAAGAACACCGGCTCCATGCGAATCGAGCCATAGGCGATGTGCGAGGCGGAAATGCAAATCGGCACCAGCAGATTGACACACTCCGAGCGACGCGGGACAATCGAACCATAGGCGATGCCATAAGGGCCTTTCGCACAGCCGACCTCCACGTCGCCCTCGTTCTGCACGAAGCCGTCAGCGCCCACATACCGGCGCGTGTGGTGCGAATCCATTCCGTAAGCGCCCTTCGCAATCGGCTTCGGCGCCGTCCGCTCGTGCCGGCACTCGTGCTCGGTCATCACATATTCGCCCACCATCCGCCGGGCCTCGCGCACGTAGAGCTGCCGCTGCCAGCCGTCACCATAGCCGTCCAGGAACTCGTCCTTGCAAGTCCCCCACCGCGAAACTTCCTGACGGATCTGCTCCGGCACCCGCGGATGGTTCGCCAGCGTCCACATCAGCCCGCGCTGATACTCCAGGTGCGCGCGCACGATCTGCTCGCGCTCGGCATACGAGGCCTCGGGATACCGCCAGTTCGCGCCGATGAAATCGGTGGAAAAACCCGTGCGGTTGTTGGTGTCGGTCTTGCGGTTGGGCATCTTCGAATTGATCCACGGAAACGGCGGGAACCACGAGCTGTCGAGCGGCCCCGCCTCCAGATTGCGCAGCAGCAGCTCGTAGTCGCGCTCGTCATAATTGGCGGGGCGCTTAAAGGGAATGCGGTTCTCCGGCACATCCGTCAGGCACATGCGAAAACAATAGGCCTGCACGCGCCGGTCGCCGGCGCCGTCCTCCCCCAGCGGCGACGGGTCGATGCCCGGCAGCAGCCCGGACGCCGGATCCCCCTTCACCACATAAGGGTCGACGCCCTGGGCCAGCTTGTGATACCCCTGCCGCGGCTGCGACCCGTTCAGCGTTTCCTGATACTGCGCGTTGGCCTCGCGTCCGACCGTCCAGCTCACTCCCGCCGCCGCCAGCAGATCGCCCTCGTACGACGCATCGACAAACATCTTGCCGCGATAGACCTTGCCCGATTCCGTCCGCAGCGAAATTATGCGCCCCGCACCGTCTTTCTGCACGCCTTGGGGCCCCCGATCAAGCCGCTCGCCGCGGCGAATTTCCAGCTGGTGGTCACGCTCCCATTTTTCCAGCACCGCCAGCGCCGCCGACGGCTCGAAGGTCCACATCGAATCCGCGTTCGCCGAATCCGCGCACTGGCCGTCCGGCTGATAGTCCTTCCGCGCTTGCCAGCGCCAATGCCGGTCGTCACGGTAATAGCGGGCGATATCGCGATAGAATTCCAGGGCGATGCCCTTGAACGCCGACTTGTTGCCGATGTCCGTCTGCCCCAGGCCGCCGGTCGTAAGCCCGCCGATGCGCCCGGTCGGCTCCAGAACCACCACCGACAGCCCCTGCCGCCGCGCCTTGACTCCCGCCGCCAGGCCCGCCGAACTGCCGCCATAGACCACCAGGTCATAGTCGCCGACCAGCCGAAAGACGCGCGCGATGCCCGGATAATAGGCGCCGTCAAACGACGACGGCCGCCAGCGCCCTTCGGCGTTCAGCTCCTCGACCGAACGCTCGCGAAGACCGGGCGCGAGTAGAAGCCGCAACCCGTTCAGCACGTCCATTCGCAAATTGACGACCGTCAGCACGACATCCCCGCCGTCCGGCGATGCATTGCAGGTCAGAAACACATTGGGCTCGTCCGCCACCGCCGCCGGCAGCTCCTGCCGCCCCAGCCAGTTCAAGAGCACCCGCATCATCTCCTTCTTGCGCGGGGAATAAATGGACGAAGATTCGTTGCCCACCAGGCCCGAAGCCAGGACGGCGATGCGGCCGCCGGCCGCGTTTTCATAGCGAATGGCCGCGGGCGCGAACCCCTTACCGTCCATATCGGCGAACTCCAGCACCGGCTCGGCCCCGGCGCGCAAGTCGTCGAGCCGATAATTGACGCTTCCCTCGGTGCCCGCTGCCGCGAAGGCGTAGTTGTAGATCTTGCGCCCGGCCAGCCGCTCGGTGCCCGCCGCCGGCAGCAGCCGCTCGAAGGCCGCCGGCAAAATCCCCTTGACCGGCGTTACCTGCGCGCCCAGCCAGTCGCCCAGCCCCCGCGCCGAAAGCCGCGCCGCCGCCTCGCCGTCCAGCAGCACGCCGCCGGCCGACAACAGCTGCCGCGCCTCGTCATCGGAAAACCGATCCGCCTCCGCCCCGATCAGCAGCTTGACCGGCCGCTCCCGAGTCGTGAACGGAATGCCGTAACGCGACAGCAGCGCGCCGCCCCACTCCAGCCCGGGCGTGCGGTCCTGGCGGCGAAGGTCGTCCCGCGAATGCCGATGGACGATCTGCACCCCGTCCAGCGGCTTGCCGCGCACTTCCGCCCTAAGCGCCGCCAGCTGCGGCCGCGCCCGCCTCAGGACCTCGAAATAGCCGTTTTGCTCCAGCGGCGCGTCCAGATACTGAGTGCCGTAGAAGAGCGTTTCGTCCGCGCCCATCGCCGCGTGCATGAAAAGGAGCGCGTGCACGGTCGCGTCGGGCATGAAGAAGCGGTTGTGCGGATAGGTGTCCAGTTCCTGCCAGCGCTCGAAATCCGCCGGCAGATGTTCGTAATTCCAGAGGCAGTCGTTCTGCTGCTGCACCAGCATCATCGGCGACTGGTTGTAGGAATACGGACTGCTGGCGACGCGGACAAACGGCGGATGCCGACCGGCGACGGCGCGGGCGAAATCCAGCAGCGAATCGCCGTCCCGCCCCCAGTCGTAAGTCCCGCAGGACCCCATCCGCGTAGCCGGCGAAACTTTATCCACGGCGGCCCGAAGCTGCCCGCCGACGAGCCGCATGGTCTCGCGCATCGACTCGGCAAAAGCCGCGCGCAACGGCAGGTTCGCATCCGTCGGACAATCGCAGGCGGCGACCAGTTCCTCGCGCGTGACCGAACGCCCGACAAGCTTCCCGACGGCCGCCAGATGCAACGGACAGTAGCAGGTGTATTTCCCGACTTGCCGCTGCCACCCGAAATGCATGTCGTCCTCGAAGAGAATCGCCCAGGGCTTCGCCTTCGCCGCCACCGTCGCGACATGCCGCACGAGATTCTCGCGGAACGCCGGATCCAGCGAGCAGGCGGCGTGCTCGGCCACGCGACCGTCGCCGCCGACCATCATCTGATAAGGACCGCCCTTGGCGTAAGTGACCGTCGGCGAGCACCACCAGCCAAGCTCCAGCTCCGTATCCGCCAACGCCGCCTGCGCCTTGGCCAGCAGCTCCCCAAATTCCTCGTAACGGCGATCGGAAGCTTCCCAGCCGCTCAGCCGCACCGCCAGCCCCGGGCAACCCGTCACCAGCACTTTCCGAACGCCGAACTCGCGATTCAGCCGCCGCAAGTCGCGAACGCCCGCTTCCAGCCCGGCCGCCGGCAAGTCAAACGGCACGATGGGATCAAACGACGCCGCGCCGCCGGTTGCCGTCATCGCCAGCAGCAGCGTCAAAATTCCAAACCTCATCACTCCCCCTTGCATTTAAGCCGATAGACGTGCACGGCCAATGGCGCGAACTCATCCTCCAGCTTTCCCCCCGGGCAAGCCACCATCCGTCGCTCCCGATGGACTCCCGCCGCTTCGCCGACTCCCTTCAGCCAGAACCGCGCCCGCACCGGCGAACTGGCCGCGTTTACCGCCAGCAGCCACAGGTCGTCGCCATGGCGCTTGCCGAGCGCGGTCACCGACGGCCCCGCCCCGAGCGGATCCGCCGCCGGACCCGAGAGGTTCTTCGCCTGCACCGGACCGCCGCCGGGTTGCAGCAGCACCGGCGAAAGTTCGCGGATCCAGCCCGCCAGCTCGCACAGCGTCCGCCACCGCTCCGGCGTGGAGGTCGCCCCGTGATTGCGCGGATGGTTGAAGCCGACATATGTATACCACAAAATGCCCTGGGCCCCGTGAATCAGCGCGGCAAAGCTCATGGCCCGAATCTCCGCCGCGGTGGGGAAGCGCGAACTGCCCCAGCCGCTGAAATACTGGATTATCGGCCAGCAGGCACGCGGGGCGCCGTCGCCATATTGCCGGACATCGGCCGCAATCCGTTTCATGGTGCGAATCACTTCCGCCACGCACCGGGAATTGTAGGCGACGTCATCGGTCGAGCCCGTGAGGTTCCGCACGCCGTTGGTATCGAGAATCGGATAGATCTCGGGCATGAAGACCTCGGTGGCGTTCACATAGTCGCAATATTTCGAATCCGCACAGAGATCCAAGTCGCCGATGCCGTCGGCCTGACAGGTTATCCGCGTCGGATCCAGCTGGGCGATGGCCGCCCGATTCGCCAGCAGCTGTTCGGGCGTGAAGAAATCGCAGGTATCGTCGCCGACATACCACGCGATGACGGCCGGATGATAGCGCCCCCGCTCGGCCAGCTCGCGATCCGGCGGCCGCGAACGGACGAACAGCCGGATGCCATGCCGGGCCGCCGACTCCAAATAGCCGGGCCAATAGGTCTCGCCCCACGAATAGGCGAGATTGAAGCCGGCCGCCGCCAGCTCCGAAAACGCGCGGTCGTAATTCCGGCCATTGACCTCGTGCTTCACCACCCCGAACATTCCGATCGGAAAGAACGGCTCGCCGTCCACCAGCGCGACTCCGTCCTCGCGCAGCCGGACGGCCGGAGTCTTCGGCAACTGGCCGACCTCCACCGACCGCAGCGGCAGCGGGCCCAGCGGCATCGGCCGACGATGCACTTCGTAAGGCCGCGCGCCCGTCGACCGCTCGGCAAAGGTCAGCCGGACGTTGCGGAACGCAAAGCGCTCGCCCGGCGCCAGGTCCGGCACGTCCAGCGCCAGCCGCAGCGCCGCCTGTTGCGAACCGGCGGGAATTTCGCCGCGGACCGTCACTTCCGAAAAGTCCCCGCGCGGCAGGAACATGCGGAAATGGATTGCCTGCTCCCGACCGGCGGCATCGGTCCACAGCATCGCGGTCTTCGCGTCCCAGCTGTCGCGATAAAGCCCCGAGCACCATTTCTCGCTAAAGGCCTCGAAACGCACCTCAAAGAACTTCGCCGCCGCCGGCACCGGCACTTTTCGGGAAACCGCCATCCAGGCGGTATCGCATTTCGCCGTCGGCCCGCCGATGTAGATGCAGGGCTTCCCGCGGAAGACCTTGCCGCATTCGACCGCCAGCCGGTGATCGTAACTCGTCACCGTCCAGCTGTCCGCCGCGTCGGCGAAGCCAATCGTCTCGGCGCCCGCAACCGAAGTCGCCGCGAAGGCCGCGGCGACTCCCAGGCTCAGCCCGACGGCCCCAAGCCCGCTCATTTAAGCCCCGCCCGGCACGCCAGCCGGCAACCGTAGTACTTCTCCCGCGACGCCTGCCCGTCGCAATTGCGCGCTGCCGAACGGCACCAGCAGGAATCGTGCTTCCAGCCGCCGCCGCGCCGGACGCGATTGAGATTGTAAGCCGAAGGATCGGTCAGCAGCATCGAGGGATTGGTCGGGTCGACGTTGATCGCGCCGTTGATGGACGAGATGTCTTCCGCCCACCAGTCGTTGCACCACTCCCAGACATTGCCATGCATGTCATAGAGCCCCCAGGCGTTGGGCTCGTAGGAGCCGACAATGGCCGTGCCGTGCTCCTCCGGGCAGGCGGCGGGATCGGCCGGGTCGGTAGTTCCGTCAATGCGCCCGCCGTTGCGGGCATAGCGCCCGGGCAAATGCGAATCCGACACGCCCCCCGTATAGGTGGCGCCGTTGCCCCAATGGCCTTCGCCATTGCCGGCCCGGGCCGCGAACTCCCACTGCGCCTCGCCCGGCAGGTCGAAGTCGATGCCCGTGCGCTGCCGGAGCTTGCCGAGGAACGAATCGCCATAGGGCGAATTCGGCCAGTAATTGACGTCGCCGGAAGCCTGGTTGTTCGACCCCGACCGGCGCAGCATGTTGTAGCTGACGTAATCGACCGGGCGCATGGCCTTGGCCTCCTCCAACACGAACAGCGACGCCGAGTAATCGCAAACCTGCGACCACTGCGACTGCGTGACCTCGAAGACGCCCAGGTAGAAATTGTTGGTGAGCGAGACCTGGTGCGTCGCCTCCGAAGTGGTGATTCGCCCGGTTTCATTGACGCTGCCCATGGTCCAGGTGACGTCCTTCGCCATGATCTTGCGCATGACGATCGAGGTCGTCCGATACGCAGGGTTGTTCAACAGCCCGCCGGGCAGGAACTCCTTCGCAGGATAATAACGCGGCGTGTTCGGCGTCGCATCGGCGGCGATGTTGACCACCATGTAATCGGGCGTGTTGTCCAGCGCCCAGGCCGTGACCACCGCCCGCACGCCGCCCTGGTCGAGACTGATCTTGTGATCGGGCCAGTCCAGGTCGGCACTCCAGGTTATCGTATGCTCGCCGTCGTCGTCGACGCGCTGCCAGCAGTCGCCGGTCACGCGCTGAATGTTCTCGCCGCCGATCGAAGCCCAGACCTCGCCCGTCACGTTCGTCTGGATGTCCAGGGTGATCACCGCCGGCGCCCCCGACAGGGCATAGACGATATTCACCGAGCGATCGCTCCATTGCGACATCTCCGCGGAAGTCACTTCCGGAATGGCCGCGCCTGCCGACAACGCCAGCATCGACATCGTCGCCGCCAGCGCCACACCACCTGCTTTTACCTTCATGGTCTTACTCCTTTTCGTGATAAACGTCCAAACTCATTTCAAGATGATCAGACAGCCCGTCAGGGGAAAGGTGTTCAGGAACACGGGATCGGCCGCCATCAGGCTGCGGAAACGCGCGTCCAGGTCCACGGCGACGGTCGCGCAACCCACGGAAGCGGTGTTGAGCGCAATCGCCGTCGCCGCCCGCGACTGGCAATGGTTTTCCGAATGGTCGCTGATTATGAACTGGTAGTCGTCGGCAAGGGCCGAAACCCCAATGACGGCGACCAACGTCAACATGCCCAGTTTCCCTATCATGTCTACCCCCTGGCGTGTAGCCTTGTTCTTGTGGACAACCTGCACCTTTCTGAATTCAGTTTCATTTTAGAAAAATCCGCCAACATTCTCAAGTATGAAATTCGCAATTTTATTTACTATTTTCTCCTACTGCGACTTTTGCTATAATCACGCCATGAAACCTGTTCTTCACCGTCATTTTGCGTTGGCGATCGTCAAGGACAACACGCCTGACCGCAACTTGATCGAAGGCGTCGCCGCCTTCACCGAAGACCAGCCGCTGGCGCAGTTCCAGATCATCTCGCCGGACAACGTCGAGCACGAAATCCGCCGCGGCCACTTCGACGGCATCATCTGCCGGCTGACCGGCGAGCGCCTGGCGCAGCTGATTGCGCAAAGGAACCTGCCGGCCGTCGACTTCCTCAATTCCGGCTTCAAGACCGACATTCCCCGCATCGTCTCCGACAACGCCGCCATCGGGCGCCTGGCGGCCGAGCACTTCCTGGAACGCGGCTTCCGGCACTTCGCCTTTTTCGGCTACCAGGCAGTGAACTATTCGGCCGAACGGCGGAACGGGTTCCTGGCCGAACTCGCGAAACACGGCTATGCGGCGACGGTCTGCGAAACCTCGCCGAACTCCTGGCGCAAATACGGGCAGGTCACCTTGCCGGGCTATTCCCGTCGCACCCGCAACGACGAGCATCGGCTATTGCGGATCCTGACCGCCGCCCCCAAGCCGCTGGCGGCCTTCTGCTGCCACGACCCCCGCGCCGTCTGCGTGCTGGATGCCTGCAGGCGCGCGGGCCTCGCGATTCCCAAGGAAGTGGCGATCCTCGGAGTGGACAACGACTCGGTGCACTGCTCCTTTTCCTCGCCCAAGCTCTCCAGCATCGATCCCGACGCCAAGACCATCGGCTATGAAGCCGCGCGCCGGCTTTTCGAACTCTGCGCGAATCCCCAGTCGGTCCAACTGCGCCAGCCGCTTCGCGTGCCGCCGCTGGAAGTGGTCGTGCGGGAATCGTCGGAAACCTACCCGATCGATCCCAGCTGGCTTTCCGACGCCCTCGTGTTCATCAAGCGCAACGTCGCCCAGGGCATTTCCGCGCTCGACGTCTTCAACTATCTCGGCCTTTCCCATACGCACGTCCAATCCGAGTTCCGGAAAATTCTCCATTCGTCGGTCCAGAAGACGATCATCGCGGAAAGGATGTCCATCGCCTGCCGGCTGCTGAAACAGACCGAGCTTTCCATAGCTGCCGTCGCCGCGCGGGCGGGCTTTGCCTCGTCGCGCTATTTCTGCCAGGCCTTCACCCACCAGCACCGGCTGTCCCCTTCCGCCTGGCGCGACCGCGAGCGGTCCGCCGTGAAGCTCAACTGAGTTTGGTGGGACTGCCGGGAATCGAACCCGGAACCTACGGTTTAGGAAACCGTCGCTCTGTCCAGTTGAGCTACAATCCCAAAGCTGCGGGCGCGCAGTATATCATTTCTTCGCCTGGACGCCAAGGTCGGAGAGCTTCATCGAAATGACGCGGCTGACGCCCTTCTCCTGCTGCGATACGCCGTAAACGAGATCCGACCCGGCGATCGTATGCTGGTTGTGGGTGATGATCAGGAACTGCGACTGCGCCAGAAATTCCTTGAGCTGCTCGACGAAGCGGCCGATGTTCGCATCGTCCAGCGCGGCGTCCAGCTCGTCCAGCATGCAGAACGGCGCCGGCTTGATCATGAAGATCGAGAACAGGAGCGCCACCGCCGTCATCGTGCGCTCGCCGCCCGAGAGGAGCGTCACCGACTGCGGGCGCTTGCCCGGCGGCCGCGCGATGATGTCGATGCCGCATTCCAGCGGATCTTCCTGATTCTCCATGAGCACCAGCCGCGCCTCGCCGCCGCCGAAGAGCTTCTTGAACATCGTCTGGAAGTTCCGGTCGGCCTGGGCGAAGGTCGTCTTGAACATGTTGCCCGAAGTGTCGTTCAAATTGTTTATGAGCTCCAGCAGCTGCGTGCGCGCCGCCTGCAGATCTTCTTCCTGCGCCTTCTCGCGGGCATAGCGCTCCTCCAGCTCGCGGCACTCGTCGATCGCCACCATGTTGACGGGGCCGAGCGCGGCGATTTCGGCCTGCAGGCGGCTGACCGTGCCCTCCAGCTCCTCCATCGGCGGCACCACGCCGCCCTTCCACTCGGGATCGCGCTCGCGCATCACCGCGTCGGCAAAAAGCCCGTATTCGTCCTGCAGGTGCTCGTAGACGTTCTGCCGGCGCATGGTCGCCTCGGCGTTCTGCACCTCCAGCTTGCTGCGGAAATCCCGCGCCTGGTCGAGCTGGGCGCGCTCCCGCGCCACCTGCTGGTCGGCCGCGGCAATCCGCTCAAGCATCCCCGCGCGCTTGCCGCGCTCCTCATTGATGCGATCGACATAGCTCGAAGCCTTGGCCTTGAGCTCGTCGAGCTGCGCCAGGAGGTCGCCGCTCTCTTCCGTCAGCCGGGCGATCGAATCTTCGTAGCCGCGGATCATCGACTCGCGGCCCGCCACCGCCCGCGTCAGCTCGTCGGCGCGCTGCTGCGAAACCTGGCTCTGCTGGCCGACGAACGAAAGCTCCTGCTCCATCTGGCTGACGGCAATCCGCCGCTCGGTCAGCTTCTGCGACAGCGTGATGTTGCCCAGCTCCAGCTCCCGCAGCTCGTTCTCGCCCTTCTCGACCTCGGCCATCAGGAACTCGCGCCGGTCGGAAGTCGAGACCTCCGTGCCCGCCGGCCAGGTCTCGGTCCGCCCCTCGCGCACGACTTCGGTGTCGTGCAAAAGCTTCGCCGTCAGCTCGGCCTTGGAAACCTCGTGCCGCCGCGTGGCGACTTCGGCGCGTTTCGCGTCAAAGCGCGACTGCGACTCGCGGAACTCGGCCTCGCTCGCCTCCAGCCCCTCGCGCGCCGTTGCCAGGCTGTCGGTCAGCAGCTGCGACTTCTGCGCCAGCGATTCGGCCTGCATCCGGACCTCTTCCAGCATCCGGCGCGAGCCCTCGATTTCGCTGTTGTCGCGCTGGATGTAGCCCCGGTATTCCTCGACCCGCGAAGCGTTGACCCCGATCACCTCGCGCGCCCGCGCATACATGCTTTCGGCGGCCGCCTGTTCGGAGGCGAGCGTCTGCAGGCCCTCTTCCAGCTCGTGAATCTCGGCGTGCAGTTCCTGCGCCTCCTGCTCGGCGGCATTCACCGTGCCTTGCGCGTCGGCAATCGCCTGATCCACCTCCTGGCGGTTGCGGACGTTCTGCTCCAGCTCCAGGTCGAAGTTGTGGATCTTCTGCTTGGAGACATAGATGTCCAGCCCCTTGAGCTCGTCGCGCAGCTCCTTGTACTTCTGCGCCTTGCCGACCTGACGCTGCAAGGAGGCGATCTGCCGCTTCATTTCGCGCAGCACGTCGGCCTCGCGCAGCAGGTTCTGCTCGGTCTGCTCGATCTTGCGCAAGGCCTCCTTGCGGTCGGCCTTGAACTTGGTAATGCCGGACGCCTCTTCGAACACCGCCCGGCGGTCTTCGGGCTTCGACGACAGAATCGCGTCGATCTGGCCCTGAGCCATCACCGAATAGGACGAGGTGCCGATGCCGGTGCCCATCAGCAGGTGCTGGATGTCCCGGAGCCGGCAGGGCTGCTTGTTGAGAAAATATTCGCCCGAGCCGTCGCGATACACCCGCCGGGTGATCGTGACCTCATGGTACTCGGTGCCCAGTTCCTTTTCGCAGTCGGCGAACTGGATCGTCACCTCGGACATGCCGAGCGGCTTGCGCGTATCGGTGCCGTTGAAGACGACGTCCACCAGCTTCGAGCACCGCAGCGCCGTCGGCTTCTGCTCGCCCAGCACCCAGCGAATCGCATCCGACACATTGGACTTGCCGCAACCGTTCGGCCCCACGATGGCGATGAGTCCGGGCTCGAAGGTGAGCCTCGTCTTGTCGGCGAAGCTCTTGAAGCCAATGATGTCTAGCTGCTTAAGATACATCGTCGGTCGCCAACCGCCTCAGACGAGGCCGCGCTTGATGAGGTGCTCGGCGATCTCCACCGCGTTGAGCGCCGCGCCGCGCAGCAGCTGGTCGCCCGAAACGAACATCTCCAGCCCCTTCTTGTCGTCGCGCGAAATATCCTGACGGATCCGGCCCGCCAGCACGTCGTACTTGGCCGTCGCGTCCAGCGGCAGCGGATAGCCGCCGTTGAGCGGATCGTCGACGACCTTGACGCCCTCGGCCGCCGCCAGCACCTCACGCGCCATGGCCGGCGTCACTTCCCGCTCGAACTCGAGATTGAGCGACTCGGAATGGGCGCGCGCAATCGGCACGCGCACGCAAGTGCAGGAGAGCTTCAGCTCGGGGAGGTGCAGCATCTTGCGCGCCTCGTTGCGCATCTTGAGCTCTTCGAGCGTATACCAGTTCTCCTCGTCGAACTTGTCGATGTGCGGAATCAAATTGTACATGAGCTGATGCTGGAACGCCTTGACCGTCAGCGGCCGGCCCTCGGCATAGGCGTGAATCTGGTCTTCCAGCTCGTTGAGCCCCGGCGCGCCGGCGCCCGACGCCGCCTGATAGGTCGAGGCGATGAGCCGCTTGAGGCCGAACGCCTTATGGAGCGGCGCCACCGCCTCCAGCATGATGGCAGTCGTGCAGTTCGGGTTGGCGATGACGCCCTGGTTCCAGTCCAGGTCCTCGGCATTGACCTGCGGCACCACCAGCGGCACTGCGGGATCCTGCCGGAACGCCCGCGAATTGTCGATCATCTTCGCGCCGGCCTTGACAACCGCGTCCTTCAGCTGAATCGCCACATCGGTCTTGCCCGCGAAGAGCACGATGTCGAGCCCGTCAAAGCTCTTCTCGGTCGCCGGCAAAACGTGATAGGTCTCGCCGAGAATCTGGTCGTCGCGCTCGCGACTCGCAAACACCTGCACCTTGCCCGCCAGCGGGAAATTACGCTCCTTGAGCACCTTGATCATTTCGGTGCCGACCGCGCCGACCCCGACCAAACCGACTTTATACTGCTTCATAGCTCGCATATTATAGCAAAAACGCGACAACCAACTGGGGATTTTCTGCTATAATCCGCAGATATGAAAATCGAGATCTTGCCTTCCCTCCTGGCCGCCGACTTCGGCCATCTTGCCGACGACATCCTGCGCGCCGAGGCCTCCGGCGCCGAAGCGCTGCACCTGGACATCATGGACGCCCACTTCGTGCCCAACCTTTCCTTTGGCCCCGACGTCGTCGCGCTCGCCCGGAAAACTGCGCCGAACTTCTACCGCAACGTCCATCTGATGATGTCGCGCCCCGACCTCTACCTCGAAAAGTTCGCGGCCGCCGGCGCCCAGACCCTTCAAGTGCATGTCGAAGCCGACTGCGACCTGCACACCGAACTGAAGCGCATTCGCGCGCTCGGACTCAAGAACGCGCTGGTCATCAACCCCGAAACCCCGGTCGAACGGCTTGACCCCTATCTCGGCGAGGTCGACGAGATCCTGGTCATGACCGTCCATCCCGGCTACGGCGGGCAGAAGTTCATCGCCGAGTGCATGCCCAAGCTCGAATTCCTGCGCGCGCGGCTGCCAACCGTTAACCTGATGGTTGACGGCGGCATCAACGGCGAGACTTGCGTCACCGCCGCCCGCGCCGGCGCCAACCAGTTCGTCGCCGGCTCCTATCTCTTCAAGCAAGCGGACATGAAGCAGGCCGTCGACGCCATGCGTCGGGCCATCGCCGCCGGCTGAGCCCCGCCGCAGGCCTTCACGCCTGCGGCCAGCGCCCTGAAAGCCGGTCGGCCTACGCCGCCTTCCGCGGCTTACTTACGACCGGCGTCGTCGGGCAGGCCTTGATTTCGGCGACGATCGCCTCGGCCACTTCGGGGTGCGCCTTCAAGTATTCAATGGCCCCGAGCGACCCCTGCGCCAGCTGCCGGTCGCCGAAGCTGAGCCAACTGCCGCGTTTCTCGACAATACCGCGCGCCAACGCCGCGTCGATGACCGAACCCTCGTACGAAATGCCGCCGGCATAGAGAATGTCGAACTCGGCCTCCGTAAACGGCGCCGCCACCTTGTTCTTCACCACCTTGACCCGCGTGCGGTTGCCGACGACCTGACCGGCCGCGTTCTTGATGGCGCCGATGCGCTGCACCTGCAGCCGGCAGGTCGCATAGAACTTCAGCGCCTTGCCGCCGGGCGTGGTCTCGGGATTGCCGAACATCACCCCGATCTTTTCCCGCACCTGATTGGTGAAGATGCACAAGGTGCCGGTCTGCGACAGCGTCGAGGTCAGCTTGCGCATCGCCTGCGACATGCGCCGCGCCTGCAGCCCGACATGGGCGGCGCCCATTTCGCCGTCGATCTCGGCCTGCGGCGTCAGCGCGGCGGCCGAATCAACGACCACGACGTCCACCGCGCCGGACTTCACCAGCTGCTCGCAGATGGTCAGCGCCTCTTCGCCGCTGTTGGGCTGCGAGACGATCAGGTTGTCGAGGTCGACGCCGATCTTGCGCGCATAGCCCGGATCCAGCGCATGCTCGGCGTCGATGAACGCCGCCGTGCCTCCGGCCCGCTGCGCGTTCGCGACCACATGCAGCGCCAGCGTGGTCTTGCCCGACGACTCGTGGCCGTAGCACTCGACGATGCGCCCGCGCGGCAAGCCGCCGACGCCCAGCGCCAGGTCCAGCGTGAGGCTGCCGGTAGATATCGCGGCAACCTCGGCCTTCGCCTTTTCCCCGAGCCGCATGATCGCGAGCTCCCCGAATTCCCTGCGGATGGTCTTCATCACCTCCGCGAGCGCCCCAGAAAACTTGTCTGCCATAATCTCATCTCCTTGTCTTTGACTTTGCCTTTTACCATTTGACGAACCGCCCTCGCGCCGCGAACAGTTCGACATTCTGAATGTGGTCAATCACCGGCGGCCCGCCCTCGGGCACGCCGTAGATCTCGAGAACATCGAAGCGAAACGCCCCGCGCCAGCGGTTCACCCGCCGCCAGGCGTTGCAGGCCCGCCGAAGATTGGCCTTCTTGGTGCGGTTGATCGACCGGAGCCGCCGCGCATAAGCCGACGGCCGGGCATGCTGCTTCACTTCCACGAAGACCATAGTGTCGGTCTGGCGCTCCCAGGCGACGATGTCGATCTCCAGCCGCGCGTCCTGCTCCACCGGCCGGGCGTTGCGGTCGACGATCTCATAGCCGCGGCGGCGGAGAAACTCCACCGCCACGGCCTCGCCCCACGCGCCGTGGGCGACGCCGACATTGGCTGAATCAAGCCGCTGCATGGCTGACCGCCTTGATCTCCGCGGCGCCAGCGACCGGCTCGGCGGACGCTCGCGGCACTCCGAAGCATATCGCCGCCATCGAGCCGGCGATCGCCTCGCACAACCCCAGCGCCTCCGCCGACGTCAGCAGAATGCGCGCGCGCACTTCCCCTTCGCCTTCCCCGAGCAGGGAGCGATAGACTTCGACCGAGTATCCCGCCACCGGTTCCAGCAGATGCCGGAAGACGATCCGCGTCGTCGCCTTCACCGAACGGTGATAGAGGCCCTTGCCGTCCTCTACCGCTTCGCATTCGCCGCGCAGCACCTGCAGGATCTTGCAGAGGTCGTTGAAGTCGAGCTTGACGCCGAGGGAATTCTCCCAGTCGAAGCGCGCAAACATCGGCTCCGGGCCCCGCCGGTCGCCAATTGCCGACTGATTGGCCAAGGAGACCAGCATACACCCGTCGTTCTGCGCCTGGGCGGGGCACAGCTCTACCGCGAGCGCACCGCCGGTGCCCTTGCCATTGGGATGGTAGAACACGAGCCGCGGCCGGCGCCGAACGAACTGCCCGGTCGGGCGGAGGTTTTTATCTTCAGTCTGATTCATTTTTCTGTTCCTTTCTTTTGGGGTTTGTTTTACTTGCCGTCACAACCACATGGAATTGGCGTTTTCGTCCAGCTTGCGATACGAAAGCGCCCCGAAAAGATGATCGTCGCCGACCGCGTCGGCCCCGGCCAGGTCCGCCAGCGTCCGCGCGACCCGCAACACCTTGTCATAGGCGCGGGCCGAGAGGTTCAGCCGCTCCAGCGTGCGCACCAGTCGCTCCTTGTCGGCCGCCGTGAACTTGCAGACCTCCGCCAGGTCGCGACTGCGCACCTCGGCGTTGACCTGCACGCCAGGCAGATGCCGATAACGCTCCGCCTGAATCTCCCGCGCCCGCTTGACCCGCTCGCGGATCGCCGCGCTCGATTCGCCGTTCGGCATCGTCGGCAGCCGCTTCACCTCGACCGGCGGCACCTCGACCTGAATGTCGATGCGATCGAGCAGCGGCCCGGACACGCGGCTTTGGTATTTCATGATCGCACTCTGCGAGCACCGGCAGGGATGCGTCGGATCGTTGAAATATCCGCAGGGGCAGGGATTCATCGCCGCCACCAGCATGAATCGCGAAGGAAAGTCGTAGGCGGCCGCCGCGCGCGAAACGCCGACATGGCCGTCTTCCAGCGGCTGCCGCAGCACTTCCAGCGCCGGTCGCGGAAATTCGGCGAACTCGTCGAGGAAGAGGACGCCGCGATGCGCCAGCGAAACTTCGCCCGGCACCGGATGCGTGCCGCCGCCCAGGAGCCCGATGGAGCTTACGGTGTGGTGCGGAGCGCGAAACGGCCGCCGGGTCACGAACCCGCCCGCGCATTTCGCCGCCCCCGCCACCGAGTGGATGCGCGAAACCTCCAGCGCCTCATCGACCGTCAGCGGCGGCAGAATGGTCGGAATCCGCCGCGCGAGCATGGTCTTGCCCGACCCCGGCGAGCCGATCATCAGCAGGTTGTGGCCGCCGGCCACGGCGACTTCGATTGCCTGCCGCGCGGCCTGCTGGCCCTTCACGTCGGCAAAGTCGTCAAGCCCGTCGTCAGCGCGAGTGACCCAGCTGGACAAGTCGGTGTAGCAGGGCTCGATCGCCAGCTCGCCGCTTAAGTACATCACCGCCTCCTGCAAAGTGCCGACGGGGATCACGTCGATGCCCTTGACCACGCTCGCCTCCTCGGCATTGGCCTTCGGCACCAGGACCGCCCGCCGGCCGATGCGCCGCATCTCCAGCACGATGGGCAGCACTCCGCGGGCGCGCCGGACTTCGCCTGACAACGCCAGCTCGCCGATCAGCGCATAGTCTTCCAGATGCTCGTTGCGGAGCCGCCCGGTCGCCTTCAGGAGCCCGACGGCGATCGGCAAGTCGTAGATGGGCCCCTCCTTCCTGACATCCGCCGGCGCCAGGTTGACCGTCACGTCAAACTCCTTGGGCGAGGCGAGCGCCGAATTTCTGAGCGCCGTCGGAATGCGGTCTTTCGCCTCCTTGACCGCCGTGTCCGGAAGCCCGACAATCGCAAACTGACTGGTGCCGAGCGTGGAATTGACTTCGATCTCCACCGCCAGCGCGTCCACGCCGTTCAGCGCCCCGGAATAACATTTCGCCAACATCGCCTGACCTTCCTTTCCGCCTTCCTTGGGGAAGACGCCGGGAAGTGTAGGAAAAATCGGCAAAAAAGAAATGACAGAAGTCTGATAAATGTCTGACTTTTTCGTCAGACTTCTGTCAGACTTCCGTCAGACTTCCGCGTGCGCGAAAACTTATCGCTCAGCGCAGATCGTAGACGCGCACGAAGTCGACGATGAACTCGTCGCCGGCCTTCCAGGCCCGCTCCAGTTCGGGCACGCCCTTGCCGGTCATACGATGCTTGCGATACCACTTGGGCTCGGTGGAAATCAAGATGAACTCCGGCACCTGGCTGACCGCCTCCGGAACGCCTTCGAAATTAACGCCGCGCCCGACCTTCTCGCCGACCTGCCGCCCGTCGACGAACCGCGTGTAGCCGTCGGGCTCCCAGAGCAGCCCGAAAGTGTGATACACGGTCTTGTCAAGCTTCATCGACGCCTCGGCCGTCTGCTCGTCAAAGGTGCCCCGGCCGGAATAGCGCGGCGTATGAAAACCGATGTATTCAGCGCCGCAGCCGTTCATGTGGAAGCACGCCGGAAACACCTCGCCCGGCTCGAACGACTCCATGATGTCATGCTCGATGCCGGAGCGCTCGGGATCGAGCGTCACCCCCTGGGCGATGCTCTGCATCCAGAAGGCGCTCCACCAGCCCGGCTCCTGCTGCAGCCGGCAGCGGCACTCGTAATAGCCGTAGCGATGCTCGAACTTGGGCTTCGACCGCGGCGGCAGCCACCAGAAGCTCTCGGGCGAGGCGGCCTCCGGATAATCCCACACCAATTCCCCGGTCTGCAGCTGGGGCGAGGCGTATTCGCCGTTGGGAAGGCGGATGAGCTTCAAGTGCACCTTGCCGCCCTTGACCTCGACCGCCCGCTGCTCGGGAGTCGCGAAGGCCTCGAAGCGCCGGCCCCAGAAATTGGTGCGGTAGCCCCACTTCGAAGCGTCCAGCCGATCGCCGTTAAACTCATCGTGCCAGACCAGCTGGAAATTCCGCCCCTTCGGCAAAAGCGACGGCTCCTCGTTCGGAACCGAAGTTACCGCCACCGTCGCCAACAGCATCATCGTCAACATCTTCGCCCCTCCCGTCGCAACCGGTCTTCACTCAGTCAAACAGATGCCGGATCACCTCGGCATATACCGAAACCTCAGGATTGGCCCACGCCGACTTGCCGAACCCCGTCAGCTGCTCGATCTCCGGCTCCGCCCGCGAGAGATACCACGCATCCAGACCGCGCAACAGGCTCTCGGTCTGATTCAAGAGATGCTGCGAATGGCTGAGCCCGTCCAAGGCGCCGCACTGCGACAGCAGCGACTTCACCGTCTCCAGGTCCTTCGCCTTCAATTTGCCGGCCGCCCCCGCCGCCGCAATCTCGATGAGAATGCCGATGGAGACCGCATAGCCGTGCGGCAGCTTGTAGCCGCTCATGGCCTCCAGCCGCAACGCCGACCATTGCGCCAGCGAAGTCGAGCCCTTCTTCGCCCGCACCGCCAGGACCAGCCGGACAATCTCGCCGAGCGCGTCCGCCGAACGCGAGCGATAGTCGCCCGCCAGCGCCGCCAGCTTCTTGAAGAGCGTCGCGTCCTTGGCGAGCGCCAGCCGCACCGCCTCGCTGATGCCGCCGCGCCAGACCCCGTCCAGCACCGAAGCGGCGAACGCAACGTCGATGACCACCGCCGCCGGCACCGAAGGCACCCGAAGCGCGTCCTTGACGTTCACCGTGTCCACCGCCGCGTAATCGGCATAGGCAGCGTCCAGCATCGCCGCCGGCGTAGTCGGCATCCGCACCAGCGGAATGCCGCCGCGCACCTGCGCTGCCGCATATCCGGCCAGGTCGAGAATCGTGCCGCCGCCGATCGCCAGCACGAAGTCATGCCGCCCCAGCTTGGCGTCCAGCGCCGCATTGACGATCTGCTGCACGCTCGCCTGGCTGTCGACCTTCGCCTTCTCGCCGCCAGATATGACCACGGGGCTGCCCGCCAGCTGCAAGGCGCGCGCCTGCACATAGCGGCCGATCTTCGCGCCCAGGCCCGAGACGCGCTGCACCACGTTCAAGTCGGCGACAATCAGCACCTTCGGCCGCGGCGAACCCTCCGTCGCGCCCCCCAAAATCTTCGCCAGCGTTTCGTCCTCGCCGAACGCATCCGTCACCAATTCAACGGGATAACTGAAGCAACTCTTCTGCATGTCGTTTCACCACACTAGTCAACCTTTCACCCCCGAGCATGCGGGCCAGCTCCGCTACCCGCCGCTCGCCTTCGACCGCCGAAATGCGCGTGCGCGTGCGCCCGCCCTCAACGGCTTTCGAAACTACCAGATGCCGCTCGCCGTAGGCGGCGGACTGCGGCAAATGGGTGATGGCGATCACCTGCCGGGCCTTCGCCACCGCCCGCAGCTTCTCGCCGACCACCCGCCCGATCTCACCGCCCAGATTGGCGTCGATCTCGTCAAACACCATCACTTCCGCCGCGTCCTCGGCGCTCAGGACGCCTTTCAGCGCCAGCATCACCCGCGCGATTTCGCCCGAAGAGGCGATTGCCGCCAGCGGCCGCGCCGCCTCGCCGGGATTCGGCTCAAACATGAAAACGACCTGGTCCGCCCCGCTGGCCTCGGGCTCCAGCGGCTCCAGCGCCACCGAAAACTTCGCCTGCAAAAAGCCGAGATCGTGAAGTTCGTCCGACACTGCGCGAGCCAGCTTCGTCGCCGCCACCTGCCGCTTCGCCGTCAGCTTCGCCGCCGCCGAGCGGACCGCCGCCGCCTGGGCCGTCAGCTGCGCCTGCACTTCCGCCAGCCGTTCCTCGCGGTGTTCGAGCGCGTCCAGCCGCGCCGCCTTCGCCGCCAGCGTCTCCAGCATCGCCGCCACCGTCGGGCCGTACTTGCGCTTCAGCCGATTGACGACCGTCAGCCGGGCGTCCAGCTCCGCCAGACTTTCCTCTCCGACCTCCAGCCCCGAAACCGCGTCGGCAACCGTCCGCGAAAGCTCCTGCAACCGCACGGTCAGCGCTTCCGCCTCCTCCGCCCAGGCCGTCGCCGCCGGAAAATGCCGGGCCATCACCCGAAACCGCGACTGCAGGGCGATCAGGATCTCCGCCGCCGAGTTGTCGCCGCCAAGCGCCTCCGTGACCGCATTCGCCTCGGCGACAATCTCCTCGGCGTGCGCCGCCGCCGCGTGCCGCTCGGCGAGCGTGTCATCGGCCTCGCTCAAGTCGGCGCTGCGCAATTCCTCGACCTGATAGCGCAGGAGATCGAGCTCGTCCTCGCTACCGCCCTCGGTCAGCGCCTTCAGTTCGTCCCGCAGCGCCTTGAGCTCCGCCCACTGCTCGCGATAACGCTGCAACTGCGGCCCAATGCCGCCAAAGGCATCCAGCGTGTCGCGCTGAAACTCAGTCTCCAGCAGCTTCTGGTTGGCTCGGGGGCCATGGATGTCCACGCGCCTGGCGCAGGCCTCGCGCAGCTCCGAAATCGCCACCGACTCGTCATCAATCCAGGCCCGCGAACGCCCTTGGCTGGTGACGGTGCGGCGAATGACGGTGGTCCCGAAATCCGCTTCGACCTCGGCCTCCCGAGCGCCATCGCGCACGACGGTCGCGTCTGCCCGACCGCCCAGCACCAGCTCCAGCGCGCCCATCAGCACCGACTTGCCCGCCCCGGTCTCGCCGGTAATCACATTGAGACCTTCGGCAAACTCCACTTCGGCGCTTTCAACTACCGCGAGGTTGCGAACTGAAAGTTTCTTCAGCACGGAAAACAAAACCTGAAACGAAGAAAAAATGGAGCGGGCGATGGGAATCGAACCCACGTAAGAAGCTTGGGAAGCTCCTATTCTGCCATTGAATTACGCCCGCAGAAATCTAAAGAACCCTGGCGGAGAGAGAGGGATTCGAACCCCCGATACCCTTGCGGGTATGCATGATTTCGAGTCATGTGCATTCAACCAGGCTCTGCCATCTCTCCAGCAACGAGGACAAATTATATCAAAAAGCCCGAAGCCAAGTCAATGGATGTTGCCCCGCGACGGATGCGACTTCGCCTTCGGCTTCTCCAGCTTGAGGAAAGTGGCGAATTTGAGCGCCTCCGCCGGAATTTCCTCGCCGGTCGTATCCGGCATATCCTTCAGGTCGGGCGCCGCCGCATGCGTATGGTGAAAGCGCACTTCCGGCTGCACTACGCGCCGCAGCTCGGCCTTCAGCGTCTCCAGCCCCGAGCGCGTCACGCAGGAGATGCCGATCGGCGTTACGCCGGTCTCCTGAATGAACCGCGGCAGATTCGCCGCGCCCGCCTCGGTGTCCAGCTTGTTGGCGACCACCAGCTGCGGCCGCTCCGCCAGTTCCGCCGAATACTCGTCGATCTCCCGCTTCAGCACCGCGTAATCATGCCAGGGCTCGCGGTTGTCCGTGCCCGCCAGGTCGATCACATACACCAGCACCTTCGAGCGCTCGAGGTGCTTGAGGAACGCCAGCCCGAGCCCGACGCCCTTCGCCGCCCCCTCGATGATGCCGGGCACGTCCGCCATGCGCACTTTCGCGTAATCGTCGTAGACAATCGTGCCGACGATCGGATTGATGGTGGTAAACGGATAGGCGGCGATCTTCGGCGTCGCCGCCGACAGCGCCGCCAGGAGCGAGCTCTTGCCCGCATTGGGAAACCCGAGCAGCCCCGCGTCGGCAATCGTCTTCAGCTCCAGCCGCAGCCGCCGCTCCTCCGCCTCGCCGCCCGGCGTGTGCTCGGTCGGCGCCTGGTTGACGGAACTTTTGAAATGCACGTTGCCGAAGCCGCCGACGCCGCCCTTGGCGACGATCACCGACTGGCCGGGCTCGGTGATGTCGGCGACCAGCATGCCGCTGTCGAGCTCATAGACCTCGGTTCCGAGCGGCACCGGCACCACCAGGTCCTTGCCGCGTTTGCCGTACATCTTCTGCGACTGGCCGGGCCCGCCGTCCTGGGCAAAGCACTTCGGGTCATAGTAGAGCGACAGGAGCGAGTTGATGTGCTCGGACGCCTTGAAGACGACGTCGCCGCCGCGGCCGCCGTCGCCGCCGTCGGGCCCGCCGAACTCCACCAGCGCCTCGCGCCGGAAGGAAGTGGCGCCGTCGCCACCCTTGCCGGAACGCACCAGCACGTCCACCTGATCAATAAAGGTCTTGGCTTTCACTTCATCAGAAGCCCATCACGTTCTTGACTTCTTCCTTGCGGATCTCCTGCTCGTCCGTCCAGATGATCTCGCCCGAACGCAGGTCCTTCAGGTTGAGCGTGAACTTGTAATAGCGGTCGGTAACGTCATTCGTCTGGTTGCGCATTTCCGAAAGGTCGCCATAGATGAACATCTGCGCGGCGCTCTGCTGCCCGGCGGCGATCGCCTTGCTCGGATCCGTCAGGCCGTTGAGCGCCTGATCGTTCATCAGCTTGAGATCCTGCGCCGAAGTCGACGCATCCACGAAGCGGAACTTGCGCGAACGGATAAGCTTCGTGCGGATCGAGTCGGTAATGGACTTCATGTTGAGATGCATCGTCGAGGCATTCTTGAATGCGCCGATGTCCAGCACCGGCCGGCTCCCGCCGATCTCCTTGATGAACTCCTGGTCCGCCAGCATCGAATCCACCATCTTCTCCACTGTCCGCCGGACATCCTGCGGCTCCAGCGCCGCCGTCTTCGCGCGCATGTCGAGCTGCGTTTCCCGCGCATGCGTGGACGCGCAACCGCTCAACCCCGCAATCGCCGCCGCCCCCAGTGCCAACATCAGCATCTTGTTCATACCGTCGCTCCTTTTCCGATTCCAGTTTACTTGAATATGCCCGTCGGTCACTCGACCGTATCGTCTTCACGCACCTGCACCTGCGCCTTCACCCCTTGCGCATTCGGCGCATAGCCGGTGAAAGTCACGCTGTCATTGCCGTCGATCACATAGGCGCGGAACGGCTTGCCGTCCGCATCCAGCGCCGAACCTTCGGCGTCCAGCCAGATCATCCGCGCCTGAATGCGCTGCCGCCGCTTCGTCAGCGACTCCAGCGTCACCGTCGCCTTCCGAATGCCGTCCGCTTCGCCGTAAGTCACCTTCGCGACCTTGATCCGGCCCTTCAGCCGATACGAGTTTTCCCGCACCGACGCTTCCCCTGAGTCCGTATCCAGGTTGACGCGCGTTCCGCGCGTCTCCATGCAACCCGCCAGCGCCACCGCCGCCACGGCAACCATTCCGAACCTAAACCAGGCCTTCATCATCTGCTACCTCCTTTTGCTTGCTCCGACAAAGTCGCCACTCCGGTGCGGAAGGTCTGCCCCAGATCGGCGATCCACACCAAAACCGTTTCACCCGCGCCCAGCGTAACCGGCACCGACACCGTCCGGCCGTTGACGTTCACGCCCAGCTGATACGCGCCCGGCGTCATTGCCGATTCCGACCACACCTGCTGCCCGTCCGGCAGCGTGGCCCAACTGCGCGTATCCGCCTCGCGCATCGCCGTGGCAATGACATTGACGGCTAACACCGCCAGTTTCGCATAATCGTTGCCGGCGGCATTCACCGCCGCCTGCGCCCCCGCCTGAACCGCCGCGCGGGTGATGTTCCGCAGAATGACTCCCGGCAGCTGTTCCGAAAGGTCGCGCGCGGCCAGCGCCCGCACGTCCACCGCCGGCGACGCCGCCACCAGCTGGGAGGCGCCGGATATCGACACCGCATTCGGGCGATAGGCGGTCTTGTCGCCGTACATGGGAATGTCGATGCCGAAGCCCGTATAGATCGGCACCGGAATCTTAAGCGACTCGCGCAACGGCACCATGCCCTCTTCGTAGATGACGACGAGCCGCGCCTTGTCGGACACCGGCGCCTTCTCGCCCGCTTCCGCCCGCTGCACCTCGCGCGCAAAGACCGCGCAGTCGCTGCGAATCGCCTGCGCCTTGCGATAGGACTGCAGCGCCAGGTCCAGATCGCCGTCGGCCTCGAACAGGACCCCCGTCAGCCACCAGAGCACCGGGTTCTCCCACGAGTTGCGCGAAGCCGCCATCATTTCCGCCAGCTGCGCGTTCTGGGAAGTCGTCATCCGGTCGGCCGCCGCATTGGCCTTGGCATCCGAACCCGCGACCTTCGCCTGAACATCCGCCCCATAGGTCTCCGCCAGACTGTCCTGCACATAGACGGCCAGCCGCGCGTCCACCAGCGCGTCCTCGCGCTTGCCATTGAGACATTGCGCCAGGATCGCGTATTGCAGCGCAAAATTGATCTCATACGGCGGCAAATAGTATTCACGGGTGCGGTCATCGGTAATGGTCGAAGCCAGCACTGCATTCCCGACATCGCCCAGCCGAATCTTCGGCGCACGTTCCTTGCGGTCAACCACCGAATCCACGGCCTGCCGGAACCACAGCTCGGCCCCGGCCGTATCCCCGGACAAAAGCCGCACGCGGCCAGCCTCCACCGCGCCCAGGTTCTTCGAATAGACGCTGTCGGTCGCCAGCTGGTCGGCCCAGGTCATGGCCGGCTGCGCATTGCCCGCCGCCAGCGCGCTCCGCGCCGTCATCGCCTCGCGCTGGACCGACACGCAGCCCGTGAACGCCAAGGCCGTCGCCAACGACAAAAACCAGGAATATCGCATGGTTCCGCGCTCCGAATCCGGCAATTACTTCTCCACCTTGATGGCCGGCCCGCCGCCGACATCGCGCCAGTTCGCCGAGTCCAGATTGACCTTCACGCCCCGAGTCATGGCCGCCCGGGCATATTCCTGGGCGAGGCTGGCGCGAAGCCCCTCCAGCGTGCCCCACTTCTGGATGCCTTCGGCGGACATTTCCAGCGCGACCTGCAGGATCATGCCCTCCTGGATGTTGACCGTCGCCATATAAGGCTTCATCCACTCGCGCTTCACGCAAAGCTGATGCAGCCCCTTCGTCGCCGTGAAGGTGTTCGGCGCCGAGCCGATGACCGCGCCGTCCAGCTCCACCGTCACCCCGCCCACGACCTTGCGCAGCTCGGCCAGCTGCTCGCCCTTGGCGCCCTTGGTCTGGGACTCCAGCTCCGCGACCGCCTGGTCGATGGTGGTGCGAACTTCAAACGACACCATTTCCGCATCGGCCGCCGCCGGCTTCCGCCATTTCGGAGCCTTGGTCGCCAGCGCCGTCGTCGCCTCGCTCGCCCAGCGGTCAAGCAAAATGTCATAGTAGTTCATCGGGTCGTCGGCCACCTCCGTCGCCGGGAAGGTATAGGGCTTGACCGGCAGCCCGTAGACGCTCGCCCCGCTGGCATCCATGACCTTCAGGGCCATGCGCAAATTGAAAACCGTCGCCAGCGTTCCCCCGACGTTCCGCCGAAGGCTGCCGGCGCTGACGATTGACGCGGCGACGATATAGTCGCAGCCCAACATCTTCGCCACGTTCGGCACCGAGCCGCCGGTGAAGATGCCGGGCACGAGCCCCGTCTTCTCCTCGGCCACCGTCACCTTGTACTTGCGGAAGGTGTCGGCTATCTGCGCGGAGTCCAGAACGGCAAAGCCGTCGACTTCCGCCAGCGCCGCCGCCAGCCGGTCACGGATGCCGTCGACCTGATCGTCCATCCCCGGCACCTTCGTGTTGTTCTTGACGAAGACCGCCACCTTCTTCAATTCCGGCGCCGACGACAACTCCGCCCCCAGAAGCGACGCCACCGCAAAAACCGCCGTCAGAACCGATACCGCCATCCGTTTCATAACTTCACCTCGACCTTTCGCATTGCTGGTTTAAAAACTCCAGTTGACTATCGGCAGAAACGGCACATCGTCAGTCGCAATGACGTTGACGACGCCGATCTGCAGCCCGTAGGCGCGGTCGGCGATGTTGATCACCCCCAGCTGCAGCCCCGACAACTCGTTCACGCTGTTAAACAATCCGATCTGAAGGCCCTTCACATTCCAATCCCCCCAGGGCAACCCCACCGGGCCGCAAATCGTAAGCGCAAACGGCGTCCATTCCGTCATGCACGCCTCGCGGCCGGAAATGCGCTCGTTAACCAGGGCCGCCTCTTTCGCCCAACCCAGCGAGGCCGTCGCCAACGCCGCCAGGAAAACCAAGTATCTAACCTTCATGCTCGCCCCTTTCCATATTTCGCCCTACCAACGATAGGACTTCGTTGCCATTGACTTCGTTGCCATTATAACATAAAAATCCCGTCGTTACGAAGGGAAAGCGCCGGAGCGCACTTCGCCGACATAAGCCGAGAACGCCGACCGCACCGTATCCGCCAGCGTCGCATACTTCTTCACGAACGACGGCGTGCGGTCATTGAGCCCCAGCAGGTCATGCATCACCAGCCATTGCGCGTCGCAGACGGGGCCCGCGCCGATGCCGACCGTCACGATCTTCACCGCCGCGGTGATCTCCGCCGCCAGTTCCGCGGGGATGCACTCGAGCGTCACCGCAAACGCCCCCGCCGCCTCGACGGCGAGCGCGTCGGCGAGCACCTGCTCGGCCGCCTCGCGCGACTTGCCCTGCTTCCTGAACCCGCCGTAGGCGTTGACGCTCTGCGGCATCATCCCCACATGCGCCAGCACCGGAATGCCCGCCGCCGTCAGCCGGCGAATCAGCGGGCACACCGAAGCGCCACCTTCCAGCTTCACCGCGTCCGCGCCCGCCTTGACGATCCGAACGGCATTCGCCACCGCCGCGTCTTCGCCGCACTGATAGGAGCCGAACGGCATGTCGCCGACCACCAGCGCCTCCCTGACCGACCGCGCGACCGCGCCGACCGCGCGCAGCGTGTCGTCCATCTCGACCGGCAGCGTGGTCTCATAGCCGAGCATCGTCATGCCCAGCGAGTCGCCGACCAGCAGCATCGGCACGCCCGCTTCGTCGGCAAGCCGGGCGAAGCAGGCGTCGTAAACCGTAGTGCAGCCGAGCTTTTCACTGCCCTTGGCCGCCCGAATTGCAGCAACATTCCACTTTTTCATTTTAACAGCACCGCCGAGGTTCGAATTTTTTCCCGTAAGAACAAAATCAACAGCACATCCTCGTCGTCCGACAGCGTAACGACATCAATCGCCTTGCGGGCTCCGAGCCGCCGCGCTTCCCGCTCCAGCATGGTCAGCTGGTTGTCCAGCGTCGTACTGCGCGAGAACCAATCGCAGGTCCAGCCGTTCGGATTGTCGACATCGCCGGAGGCAATCGGCAAAAAAAGGAAATCCCAGCAGACGTTGTCCACTTCGACCATGCCGAGCGCCGTTTCTCCGTCAACCGTCCGCGGACCGTTCTCGAACGGCGTATAGACGACGGTCGCGCAACCCGCCGTCAGCGCCAGCACCAGCATCGCCAGCATCCGCCGCATCATCGCTCCGCCTCCCGCTTCACCAGCACGGCGGAGCCGTTGACCTCACGATACTGAATCAACCAGGGAATCGGCGCGTAGTAAAAGTCAAAAAAAACGTCGCGGTCGCTCCAGCCGATCGCGTCGCGGAAGTCGCACCCGAGCCGATCGGCGTGTGCAACCAGTCTGTCCACCATAAGCTCGTGCCGCACCTCGTCCCTGAAAAAGACAACCGGGCACCACGAATCTAAGTCGGCATTGCCGCAGACAATCGGCAGGCAGCCGAAAAGCTGCCAGCCGTAATTGGAGACGATGACATGTTCGACCGCCTCCTCGCCCATGATCGCCGGCGCCTTGGCGGACTGCAGCTGAAAGCAACCCGCCAGGCCCAATGCGAGCAATGCCGATCCGATCCTCAATTACTTCGTCTCCGTGGCCTTGATCTTGTCCCAGGCCCGGTTATAAAGCTCCATCACCCCGGGAATGTCGTCAAGATTCTTGAGCACCTGGCCTTTCGCGAGCTGCTCGGGCTTGAGGATGATGAGATCCTTAAGCTCCTCGTCGAGCTGGTCGATGCCCGGCTGCACCGGATTCGGCCCTTGGATGTAATCCATGTTCGCCGCCGCGACGTCGCCGTCGTAGATGTAGTTGACGAAGGCATAGGCGAGGTCCTTGCGCTTCGCGTCCCTGGCGATCACCATCTCGTCGAACGCAATCGTATAGCCCTCCTTCGGAAGCGCAAAGCCGATGTCGTCACGCGCCGGCGCACCGGCCTCCTCGTCGCCGACGATGACTTGCGTCGTGTCGGTCGAATAGCCGTGGCCGATCCAGGTCGCGCCGCTCGGCACTTCCGTCTTGTAGCTTTCCGCGTCGAACTTGCGGATGTTCGCGCGCCACTTCAGGACCTGCTCGACCGCCTTCGCGATCTCGGCGGGATTCGTCGAGTTGATCGAATAGCCGAGGTACATGAGCCCGGCGCCGATCACCTCGCGGATGTCGTCGAGGAGCGAGATGCGGCCCTTCATCGCGGGATTGCCGAGGATCGCCCAGCTGGCGACGTCCGCACCTTCCGGAATCTTCGACTTGTCGTACATGAAACCCGTGTAGGTGACGGCGTACGGCACGTTGTACTTGAACGTCGGATCGAGGATCTGCGACGCGAACGACTGCGCGAAGTTCTGCTTCACGTTCGGGCATTTCGAGTGGTCGATCTCGTCGATCATCCCCTCCCGGGCCATCATCGCGATCTGATAGGAGCTCGGCATGATGATGTCGTAGCCGGTGCCGCCCGCCTTGAGCTTCGCATACATCGACTCGTTGGAATCGAAGGTGTCGACGATGACCTTCACGCCCAGCGCCCGCTCGAACGACGCGATGACGTCCGGCGCGATATAGTCGCTCCAGGTGTAGATGTGCAGCTCGCCGCCGTCGCCGCCGTCGGGGGGGCGAAAGCCGGAGGCCTCCGCTGCCGCCAGCGCCTGGGCGGTAAGGTCGGTGCCGAGCTCGGCGACTTCAGTCTTGGAACAGCCGACGAACATCGCGGTGGCCGCGAGCGCCGGAACGAGGGATTTAACGCTAAGCGTCTTCATGATAACTTTCCTTTGTTGGTTTTGGTTTGGGTTTTCCCGGTGAGCAGGCGGGAAATCCCCACCAGCGCACACGTGAAAATCAGCATCAGCGTCGACAGCGCGAAGACGCTCGGCAGATTGCGCGAGTGCTTCGTCATCGACGAGACGTAAGTGGGGAAGGTGTTCGTGCCCGCCCCGTTCACAAAAGAGGTGATCACCACGTCGTCAATCGAAAGCGTAAAGGCCAGCAACCCGCCGGCCACGATGCCCGGCATCAGGATCGGCAGCTCCACGTGGAAGAAGGTGTAGAACGGCCCCGCCCCCAGGTCGTAGGCGGCCTCGACGATGCGGTCGTCGAAGTCCGCGAGCCGCGCCAGCACCGTCATCACCACATAGGAGACGCAGAAGGTCACGTGAGCAATCAGGATGGTCCAGAAGCCGCAGGTCACCTGCGAGGCCACGAACAGCATCAGGAGCGAAATGCCGATCAGGATGTCGGGCATGATGAGCGGCGTGTAGACGAGCGCGTGATGCACCGACTGCAGCCGGTCCTTCCAGCGGTGCAGCGCCAGCGCCGCCGTCGTGCCGATCACGCTCGAGATCACCGTCGCCAGCCCCGCGATCGTCAGCGACAGCCAGAAGCTCTGCATCAGCGCCTTGACCGCAAAGTGGCCGCCGAAGATCTGCTCGTACCACTTCGTCGTCAGGCCGATGAACCGGCCCTGCGCGTCAAAAAAACTCATGGAAATGCCGTTCGGGATGAAGCCGTAGACCACCACCAGCACGATCGGCACGTAGAGGAACGCGAGCACCAGCCCGAGCACGGTTACCGAAAAGAACGACCGCTTCATCGCGCCCCTCCCGACAGCACCAGCTTCGCCGTCTGCGCCTCGAACCGCTTGCGATCGCGCACGTCCTGCCGCCGCTTCC
Source organism: Kiritimatiellia bacterium (assembly GCA_045598785.1). Lineage (GTDB taxonomy): Bacteria > Verrucomicrobiota > Kiritimatiellia > RFP12 > UBA1067 > UBA1067. The sequence goes on along the minus strand of JAZLMR010000032.1, from coordinate 13,807 downwards.
ACCACATCGCCGCCGCAATCGGCACCAGCACGCTGACCGCCATCAGCGTCGCCAGCGCCGAGGCATGCGGAATGTTGCGGTTCTGGATCGCCCGCATGAAGATCTTGTTGCCGATCAAAACGCAGTTCGTGCCGCCGAGCATCTGCGGAATCACATAGGAGCCGATCGCCGGGATGAAGACCATCAGCACCGCCGAAATGACTCCCTGCTTGATGCCGGGAATGAAGATCTTGCGGAAGGCGTAGAAATTGCGGGCGCCGAGATCGCGCGCCGCCTCCAGGAGCGCAAAGTCGAACTTCTCCGCCGCGCTGTAGATCGGCATGATGGCAAACGGCAGGAAGGTGTAGACCGACACCAGCACCACCGCCGCCTCGGAATCGAGAATCGTCGACAGCGCCGGATCAACCGGACCGGGCGACGCCAGGCCCACCGACACCAGCAGCTGCTGGAGCACGCCGGGCAACCAGTCGAACAGCCATTCGCGCGTCCGCAGCCAGCCGAGATAGCACGCCTGCAGCCAGCCGTCGGGATGCAGCATCGTCTTCCAGGCGAAGACCCGCACCACGAAACTCGTCCAGAACGGCAGCATGATCGAACCGGCGACGATGCCCCGCCACTTCACGTTCATCCGCGCGATCGCATAGGCGCAGGGCAGGGCCAGCACGATCGACCAGACCGTGATCTCGAAGGAGATGCGCAACGTGTTCCAGACGATCGCCGGATAGTCGGGGTCGACCAGTTCGCGCCAGGTCGACATCGACCATTCGCCGACGCCGCCCGACGCGTCGTGCCCGTGAAAGGTAAACGCCAGCACGATGACCGCCGGCACCGCGAAGAAGAGCGCGAGCCAGGCGAAGCTCGGCATCGTCACCAGCCATTCGGCCTTGCGGCTCCGGAGCGGATTCTGAGTATGGTCCTTCAACGGTCAGCCTTCACTTTCCACCATGTAGCCGTCGTCGGGATGCCACCAGACGAACACCTCGTCGTTCCAGGTAATGGGCTCCTGGTCGAGCAGGAACCGCGAATGCGGCTTCAGCGCGGAAATGCGCAAGCCGGAGGACTGAATCCAGTACTTGGTGTAGACACCCTGATAGACGATGTCCTTCACCGTCGAGGGGAACACGTTGATCGACGCGCCCTTCTCCGGCGGCGGCGGCGCGAGCGTCACCCGGATCTTCTCGGGGCGCACCGAAAGGTCAACCATCTGGCCGACCTTCAGCATCTTGTCGTTGAAGGCCTTGATCTGCGGAAAGCCCTCGACCTGGAGATAGCAGTAGTCGCCTTCGACGGAAACGATTTCGCCCGAGAAGAAGTTGGTGTCGCCGATGAAGGACGCGACGAAGCGCGAGGCGGGCGCCTCGTAGATCTTCGCCGGGCCGTCGAGCTGCTCGACCTTGCCGCGGTTGATCACGGCAATGCGGTCGGAGAGCGACATCGCCTCGCCCTGGTCGTGAGTGACATAGAGGAAGGTGATGCCGACCTGGTCGTGGATCGTGTCCAGCTCCAGCAGCATGTGCTGGCGCAGCTTGAGGTCCAGCGCGGCGAGCGGCTCGTCCAGGAGCAGCACCTGCGGCCGGTCCACGAGCGCCCGCGCGATCGCCACGCGCTGCTTCTGGCCGCCCGAGAGCTGATTCGGATACTTCCAGGCCTGATCGGAAAGCTGGATCATCTCCAGGATCTCATCGACGCGCTCCTCGATCTCCTCCTTGTCCTTCTTGGCGAGCTTGAGCGAAAAGGCGATGTTGTCCCAGATCGTCATCGTCGGAAAGAGCGCGTAGTTCTGGAACACGGTGTGAACGCGGCGCTGGTTCGGCGGCAGGTCGGTGATGTCCTTGCCTTCCAGATAGATGCGCCCGGAATCGGGGCGTTCAAAGCCGCCCAGCATCCGCAGCAACGTCGTCTTGCCGCAGCCGGACGGACCGAGCAACGAGAAGAATTCGCCCTTGGAAACCGAAAGCGAGACGTCGTTGACCGCAGTCAACGCCCCGAAGCGCTTCGTGACATGATCGAATACCAGGAAGTCGTTGTTCATTTCGCGCGAATTATATCATAAATTCCTGACCTTGATGACCAGCTTGCGGATAGTGGTCTCCGGGCCGAAAGTATGGCCCGGCGCGTGGGCATCCCGCCAGGGGAAGAAGATCACGAACTCGCCGGGCGGCACCGTCTTCGTGACGACCTTCGCGTCGTAAAGCGCGTAGTCCTTTTCCGTGTCAAAGGCCAGGTCCCTGCGCGCCGGATCGAAGGTGCAGAGCCCAAAGGTCTCCGCGCCCGAAATCGGCGATTGGATGTCAATGTACCGCCGGTGCACCTCCACCGTCGCCGTTTCCGTCATCGGCGTCAGCTTCGCCGTCTGGACCATCGCCCAGCAGTTGCTCCCGTCAATCTCATACCGCCCGTCCTTCAGGGTGGCGAGATCCGATCGCTGCAGAAACGCAAACGCCGCCTTGAAATGCGGATTCATCGACTCATACCGGTTCGCGTCGGCAATCCTGCCGCCGCAAAAGGCCGGTTCCTTCGCCATCGCGCACACGCTCGCCAGCGCCAACGCCCCCAACAGCACGCTCTTCATGTTCGTCCTCCTGTTTTTCCGTTTTGACAATGCAGACAAAATCGCCGGATCGGGCAGCCCGCGCACTTCGGACGCACCGGATCGCACCGGGTCTGGCCGAAGGAAACGAGATGCGAGTTCCAGGTCTTCCAGTAGCGCACCGGCAGGATCTGCCGCAGCGTCATTTCCGTGTCAAGCGGGCGCCGGGTCTTCACCAGCCCCAGCCAATTGCAGATGCGGTGGACATGCACGTCCACGCAGATCGCCGGCAGGCCGAAGCCCACCGCCACCGTCAGGTTGGCGGTCTTGCGCCCCACGCCCGGCAATTCACAAAGCTCCTCCACCGTGTGCGGCAAAACGCCGCCGAACTTCTCCTTCAGGACGCGCGGCAACGCCTTCAAGTGACGGGCCTTGTCGCGGTAGAAGCCCACGGGATAAATGAGCCGGGCGATTTCCGCCTCGCCGAGCCGCTCCAGATCCTCAACGGCAAAGCGCTCGCCCTTCGCCGCCGCAAACAGCCGTCTTACCGCTCCGGCGGTGCAGGCATCCTTGGTGCGGGCGCTCAGAATGGTCCCCACGAGCACGCAAAAGGGATCGTGGGTCTGGGCTTCGATGAGCTCGATGATGGGCGCCGAATGCGCGGCGAATTCCCGCTTGAGCGCACGGTTTACCGCGGGTATGTCGGCAATCGTCAAAGCGCGCTGCCCGGAAAGAAGGTGCCGACTGCCCGGCCGGAGAAGATCGCCGTCAGCGCATTCCTGCGCCCGTTGGCGATATAAGTGTCGATGCCGGCGGCCACCGCCGCCTTGACCGCCTTGAGCTTGGAATCCATGCCGCCCTTGGAAAGCCGCCCCTGCTCGCCGGGATGCACGAGCGCGGCGACATGACGGAAGCTGACGACTTCGGGGATGCGCTTGCCGCGCACGTCCAGCAGCCCGTCCACCGTCGTGAGCAGCACGAGCGCGTCCGCCTTCGTGAGCTTGGCGATGAGAAACGACAGCCAGTCGTTGTCGCCGAAGGTCTGACCCTTGAGTTCCTCGTCGGCGACCACGTCGTTCTCGTTGACGATCGGCACGATGCCCGAACGGACGAGCCGTTCCAGCGCCTTCTTGACGTTCTGCGCGCGATGGCGCTCCTCAAAATCGTAATGCGTCAGCAGCAGCTGCCCGATCTTGACCCCGTGCTCCGCAAACAGCTTCTCGTATTCGTAGATGAAGCGGGCCTGCCCGACCGCGGCGCACATCTGCACGTCGTTGACGTCCCGGGGACGCGCCTTGAGCCCCAGCGCCTCGACACCGGCGGCCACCGCGCCGGAAGAGACGAACACGACCTCGTTGCCCGCCTGACGGAGCTCGCTCAACTGGGCGACGAGTCGCCGGAGCGCCGGATAGTCCGGGCGTCCGGTTCGCTTGGCGATGGCATGGGTTCCGACCTTGACGACAATTCTCATGGCGCGGATATTATATCACAACGGACCGGACATCAGAATTCATACTGCACGCCCGCTGAAAAACGGTAGAGAAGCTCGCGGCGAGTTTCCAGCCCCAGCGTGACGTCGGCGTCAAACCGCAGCGACCAGCAGTCGGTCAGATGGTAGAAGGTGCCGAACCCGAGCTGCGGACCGACCTGCCCCTTCGCCTCGCCCAGCCAGCCGCAGGCGCCGAAGGTAAAGAACGGGTCCAGCTGCGAATAGCCGAAATAATAGCTGTAAAGCTCGCTGCCCTGCCAGTGCCAGAGCCCGCGCGCCTCGATTCCCGCCAGGTCCTCCTGCCAGGCGAGCGCGCCCTCCACCGCCAGCCAGTCGCTCAGGTAGGCGCCGCCGCGAAAAGTCGCGCCGCCGACGCGATGGAGCTTCGAGCCGCCCTGCGGCAACAGGAGCGCACCCGAAAGTCCGACATAGCCGCCGACCGGCTCCTCGGCGGCCGTCGCGCCGAAGACAGCGACTGCCGCCAGCAGCAAAGTCCCGACTCGCCCGATGCGCCGCATGATCTTAGCCGCGCACGGTGCCGTTGCCGACGACCAGATACTTGTAGGTGGTCAGCTCTTCGAGCCCCATCGGTCCGCGGGCGTGCAACTTGTCGGTGGAAATGCCGATCTCCGCGCCCATGCCGAACTCCGCTCCGTCCGTAAAGCGCGTAGACGCATTGTGATAGACGCAAGCCGAATCGACGTCGCGCAGGAATTCCCGCGCCCGCTCCGCGTCGGCGGTAACGATGCCGTCGCTGTGATGCGAACCGTGCGCGTTGATGTGCGCGATCGCCGCCGGGCAGTCCGCCACCACGCCGACGTTGAGCTCCAGCGCCAGAAATTCCGCGCCCCAGTCCTGATCGGCCTGATGCAGCACGACCTGCCGCGACTTCGCCCAGGCCTCGACCATCGGCAGCAGGCGCGGCGCCACGGCCGCGTGCACCAGCAGGCATTCGACCGCGTTGCAGACGCCGGGCCGCTGGGTCTTGGCGTTGTCGAGAATCGCCAGCGCCATCTCGAGGTCGGCCCGCTCGTCGACATAGAGGTGGCAGACACCCTTGTAGTGCTTCAAGACCGGCACCAGCGCCGCCTCGCACATCGCGCGGATCAGCCGCTCGCCGCCGCGGGGAATCGCCACGTCCACCAGTCCGACCGCGCGCACCAGTTCCGTGACCACGGCATGGTCGAGCTCGCGCACGAAACTGACGGCATCGGCATATTCCCCAAGCGCCGCGCGAACGCAGTCCGCCAGCGCCGAATTCGTGCGAATCGCCTCCTTGCCGCCGCGCAAGATCACCGCATTGCCGGTCTTGAGCGTCAGCGCCGCCGTATCCACGAAGACATTGGGCCGCGACTCGAAGACCACTGCAATGACCCCCAGCGGCACGCGCACCTTGCGAATGACGATGCCGCTCGGCCGCGGCCGTTGCCAAAGCTCCTCGCCGACCGGATCCGGCAGCGTCGCCACCTGGCGTACGCCGGCGACCATCGCCTCGAAGCGCGAAGCGGTAAGCGTCAGCCGGTCGACGAGCGAAGCCTTGAGCCCCGCGGCGACGCCCGCCGCGACATCCTCGGCGTTCGCCGCCGTGATCTGGGCGCGGCCTCGCTCCAGCGCTACGGCCATCCGTTCGAGCAGCGCGTTCTTCTCCGCCGCCGACAGCCGCACCAGCCGGGCCGCCGCCGCGCGCGCGGCGGTCGCCGTCTGCCGAACCGATTCTGCCACCGTCATCGCCCGCCCTTACCTGAAGACCACCGGCTTCACGTGCCAGATGTCGTTGGCGTATTCCATGACCGCCCGGTCGGAGGAGAAGCGGCCGGAGCGCGCGATGTTGACGAGCGACATCCGGTTCCAGCGCTGCGCGTCGCGGTAGGTCGCGTCCACGCGGTCCTGCGCCGCGGAATAGCTCCGGAGATCCGCCAGCAGCATGTAGTAGTCGTTGTAGTCGAGCAGATTGCGGACGATCGGATCGAAACGCCCCGGCTCCAGCAGCGAGAACACGTTCTGCCGGATCATGTCGAGCGCCAGCTTGATCTCGGGGTCGTTCTGATAGTAGTCACGCGCGCGGTAGCCGGGCCGCAGCTTCGCCACCTCCTCGGTGCGCATGCCGAAGAGGAACATGTTCTCGTCGCCGACCTCCTGGTTGATCTCGACGTTCGCGCCGTCGTAAGTGCCGAGCGTCAGCGCGCCGTTCATCATGAACTTCATGTTGCCGGTGCCCGAGGCCTCCATGCCCGCCAGCGAGATCTGCTCCGAGACCTCCGAGGCCGGCATGATCTTCTCGGCCAGCGAAACGCGGTAGTCGGGCAGAAAGGCGACCGTCAGCCGGTCGCGGGTCTTCGGGTTCGAGTTGACGACGCTCGCAATGCCGTGGATGAGCTGGATGATGAGCTTCGCCATGTAGTAGCCCGGCGCCGCCTTGGCCGCGAAGATGAAGGTCCGCGGCACCGAATCGTACTTCGGGTCGTTCAGAATCCGGTTGTAGAGGATGATGATGTACAGCGCCAGCAGCAGCTGCCGCTTGTACTCGTGCAGACGCTTGACCTGCACGTCGTAGATGGCGTCGGGGTTGAGCGTGATCCCCAGTTCGCGCTGCGTCCAGCCCGCCAGCTGACTCTTGTTCGAGCGCTTGATCTTCGCCAGGCACTCCAGGAAGGTCGAATCGTCCGCGAACCGCTCCAGCTGCCGCAGCTGCTCCAGGTGGGTGATCCAGTCGCTGCCAATCGCCTCGGTGATCATCTGCGACAGCATCGGATTCGCCTTCAGGAGCCAGCGCCGCGGCGTGATGCCGTTGGTGACGTTGTGGAACTTCTCCGGCCAGAGCTCGTAGAAGTCCCGGAAGAGCGAATCCTTGAGAATCTGCGTGTGCAGCTCGGCGACGCCGTTGACCGACGAGGTGCCGACCAGGCACAGGTTGGCCATGCGCACATAGCGCTCGCCGTTTTCGTCGATGAGCGACATCCGCTGCAGCTTCTGGAGATTGCCGGGATAGAGCGTGCTGACCTGCTGCAGGAAGCGGCCGTTGATCTCATAGATGATCTGCAGATGCCGCGGCAGCAGGCGCTGCATCATCGGCACCGGCCACTTTTCCAGCGCCTCCTGCAGAATCGTGTGGTTGGTGTAGCCGGTCGCACGGCGGGTGAGATCCCAGGCGCGGTCCCAGTCCAGCCCCTCCCGGTCGATGAGGATGCGCATCAGCTCGGGGATGACCAGCGTCGGGTGCGTGTCGTTCAGGTGGATGAACACCTTGTCGGGCAGCGCGTCCCAGCTGTCGTTGATCTGCCGGTAGCGCCGCAGGATGTCCTGCAGCGAACAGGCCACGAAGAAATACTGCTGCCGCAGGCGCAGCTCCTTGCCCTGCATGGTGTTGTCGTTCGGATAGAGCACCTTGGTCAGGTTCTCCGCCAGCACCTTGGTCTCCACCGCCTCGACATACGAGCCCTTGTTGAAGTTGGCGAGATCGAAGTCGTCCACCGCCTTCGCGCTCCAGAGCCGCAGCGAATTGACCGCGTGGCTGTAGCCGACGATCGGCAGGTCGTAGGGCACGCCTTCGACAATCTCCGCCGGCACCCACGCCCAGTGCTGCCGGCCGCCTTCCGTGTGGCACTCGACATGCCCGCCGAAATGGACGTGCTGCGAATATTCGGGGCGAGCCATCTCCCAGGGGTAGCCGTTCTTGAGCCAGTGATCGGGCTCCTCGACCTGACTGCCGTTGACGATCCGCTGGCGGAAGATGCCGTAGTCATAGCGCAGGCCGTAGCCCATGCCCGCCAGGTCCAGCGTCGACATCGAGTCGAGATAGCAGGCGGCGAGCCGGCCGAGACCACCGTTGCCCAGCCCGGCGTCGGTCTCAAAGTCGCGCAGGTCGTTCCAGTTGATGCCGAATTCCTTCAGCGCCTTGTAGCACAGGTCGTCGGCCTTCAGGTTGATCACGTTGTTGCCCAGGAGCCGCCCGATCAGGAACTCCAGCGACAGGTAGTAGACCCGCTTGGTGTTCTGCCGCGAATACTCCTCCTGCGTGGAGATCCAGCGTTCGACGAGCCGATCGCGGATGGCGTTCGCAAACGCCGTGTAGCGGTCGCGGTCCGTGGTGCGCGTCTCGCCCTTGGCGAGCGAATAGCGCAAGTGCCAGGTAAAGTCCTCCTTCAGCCCCTCCACCGACATTTCCACGCGGCGGTCGATCTTTTTCGATTTGCGTTCCATTACTTGAACAATCCCTTCAATGCATCCACAGCCTTATTCGCACCTTCGCCGACAGCGTCCACCGCCTTGCCGGCCCCCTCGTTCAGGCCGTCAAACTTAATCTGCTTCAAGGCGTCCATCGCCTTGCCCGACTGCTCCAGCCCGAAATCCTTCAAGTTGCCGCCGAGATCCTTAAGGCTGCCGCCCAACACGCCCAGCTTCTGCATGACGGCCGCCGAAATCTCCTGCCAGGCCGATTCCCAGGCAATGCCGTCCGATTCGCGCCCGATGCCGGTAAGCGTAATCGGCGGCAGGGGCAGGGTGATCGGCCCCATGCGCACGCTGACTCCGGAGATGCTGAGCCGGTCGATGATCACCTTCTTCGACGGCTTCTCATCCTGAGGCTCGGCCGCCGGCTGGGCGTCCGGGGCCTTGGCGGCCTCCGCCGGTTCCGCGTCCGGCGGCGACGCCGGCTCGGACTGCGCTTCCGCCCCGCCTTTGACCTTTTCCAAAATCAAGTCGAAGTTATTGCGGCCCTGATCGTCGCTGAGATAGGAGACGAACACGTCCTTGATCTCGACTTCCTTGACCACGATCGTATCCGAGAAGACGCTCATCGGATCCACTTCGACATGCAGCCGCCCGAGCGTAAAGGCCATCTTCTCGTCAAAGCCCTCGGGGTTCCAGAGCTGCAGGTCGCCGACCGTCAGCTGCCCGTTGTACTGGTTGAGCGCAAATTCGCCGAGATGAACGGTGGTGCCCGTCTTGGCCGAGCCGACCGAGCCCGCCACCGGCTTGACTACCGGCCCGATCCACAGCGGTAAGGCCAACACCGCGACTAGCACCAAGGCCACTATGGCCACTATGACCACGCCCACGATCTTAACTGCTTTCATTTCAGTTCCTCCACGGTTATTTTAGTACGTTGCCCAGACCCCAAGGTCTCGACTTCCAAAACATTGGCCATCCAGCGGCCGCCGAACTTCTTGAGCCGCGTGCCCCAGAGCCGACGGACGGTCTTTTCGCCGTCCATCTCCTCGGCCTGCATCAAGGCGCCGGTCTTGCGATCGATCCACACCCGCACCGTCCGCTCGCCCTTGCGCAGCAACACGACCGCGCACACCTGGCCGTGCACGCTCTCGCCTTCGCGCTCGGCGTCAAAGGCAAAATCGTCCCACCACAGGTAATCGAGCGTCAGATCCGACCAGGTGACGTCCGTATCGAGAATCCGGCTCGCGCCGGCCGCACGGGTCACCGGCGTCAGTTCCGCCGCGCCCGGGTCGCCCACCGCCAGTTTCGTCTCACCCTGATGCCGCACGAGCCGATACGCGTGTTCCGACTGCACGATCCCCTTGCGATTGCGCCTGAGGATGCGCCCGCTCAATTCGACTTCCGCCGGAACCATCGCGCGGCAACTCATCACCAGCTCGCGCGGCGTCGCGTTCGTCGACAGCAACAGACTCGCCACCAGCGCCATCATTTGAGCCGCGCCTCCAAAGCTTCGTCAATCGGCCCGCCGACCGCCCGACCCGTCTCATAATAGCGCCGCGCCACCGTCTGGTTGTCCGCGCCGCGCTGCAGCATCAGCTCCGCCATGTTGTAGTAGGCGAAATAATCGCGCGGATTCGACATAATGGCCTGGTCCAGCGCCTGCTCGGCCTCGCGCGTCTTGCCCTGCTCGGCCAGAATCGCCGCCTTGAGATTGAGCGCCATGGCGTTGTTGGGCTTCTCCACCAGCAGATTCTCCACCACCTGCTCGGCATTGGCATACTCGCCGTTGGCCAGATAGGCCAGCGCCTGTTCCCGCGGAGTTCCCGTCACCGGAACCTTGGCCGATCGAGATTCGGTCGCCGCCACATTGATAGCAACTGGCGCCGCCGCCGGCTGCGGATCGCCCGCTGGCGATTCCGGCTTCACCGCCGCCAGCGTATTGGTCGGCGAACGCTCCTGCGCCAGCCGCTTTTCCAGCTCGGTCGTGTCGCTTACCGCCACCGCCTTGGCATGCTCGCGAATCTGGCTGAGCAGCATCGTGTCGATGGCCGCATTCACATACGCGCGCTTGTTGCGCAAGCTGGCAAACTCCGGCTTTTTCGCACGGTCGGGGTTTTCCAGCTCGATGCGTTCCAAAACCGTCAGCGCCTCGCGATACTTGGCGACCGATTCCGACACCTTGCCGTCCGCCGCCAGGTCCGCCGCCTCGTCAATCAGCGCCGTCGCCGGTTCCATCAGCTCCGAGAGCCGCAACCGCCGTTCCTCGACCGCATCCTCTTCGCCAAACGGCCAATACCAGCTCGCCGAACTCGAAACGGCGAGCCCCCATCCCAATGCGACTAACAACAGCTTTTTCATCGTTGATCCACCGATGCTCAGAGGACCCGCAGCGCCACCGGATCGCCGCCCAAAATGCCCGTCGCCCGAATTTCCGCAATCGCCGCCTGCAAGTCCGCGGCCTTCGCCCGATGCGTCAGCGCCACGACCGGAACCGGCAGATTGCCGCCGGCGCCGCCCTTCTGCGACAACGCCGAAATCGAAACCCCGTGCTTGCCGAGCGCCGTCGCCACCACGCCCATCGCGCCCGGCTTGTCCGCCAGCATGAAGCGCAGATAGAATTTCGACGCGATGTCGCCGGCGGCGCGCAGACGCAGCTTGCCCTCCGAATAGTTCGGCACCGCCCGGGCATAGCGCGTCTCGCCATGCGCCAGGTTGCGGGCGATGTCGCCGATGTCGCCGACCACCGTCGACGCAGTCGGCGCCCGCCCGGCGCCGCGGCCGTAGTACATCGTGTAGTCGCTCATGTCGCCCTTGACCATCGCCGCGTTGAAGGCGTCGTTGACGCTGGCCAGCATGTGCGTAAACGGAATCAGCGTCGGATGCACGCCCACTTCGATCTCGTCGCCGTCGCGGGCGACGCACGCGAGCAGCTTGATGCGGTAGCCGAAGTCCGCGGCATAGCGCACGTCCGTCCCCGAAAGGTTGCGGATGCCCTCGACCTGCACCTGGTCCAGGGTCGGCTGAAAGCCGTAGGCGAGCGCCGAAAGGATGCACGCCTTGTGGGCGGTGTCGAAGCCGTCGATGTCGAGCGAGGGATTCGCCTCGGCATATCCGAGCTTCTGCGCGTCCTTCAGGACTTCGTCAAACGGCAGTCCCTCGTTCTCCATCCGCGTGAGGATGTAGTTGCAGGTGCCGTTGAGAATGCCGTGGATGGACTCGATGTCATTGCCGGAGAGGCCTTCGCGCAGCACGCGGATGATCGGAATGCCGCCGCCGACCGACGCGCCGAAGTAGATGTCAACGCCGTTGGCCGCGGCGGTATCGAAAATCTCCTTGCCGAATTCGGCCAGCAGTTTCTTGTTGGCGGTGACGACGCACTTCCTGGCCTGGAGCGCGTCCAGCACGAACTTCCGGGCGATGCCCGTGCCGCCGATCGTCTCGACGACGATCTGGATGTCGGGATCGGCAATGACCGCCGGCGCATCGGTGGTGAGCACGCCCGCCGGCACCGCGACGCCGCGGTCGGTGGTGATGTCCAGGTCGGCGATTTTCCGCAGCTCGATGTCCACGCCCAAGCGCTGCGCCATGACTTCGCGATGCTTTATGAGACCCTCCGCGACCCCGGCGCCCACGGTCCCGAAACCCAGAATTCCGACTCCAATCTGCTTCATTGCTCCCTGTCCTTCCGTTTACCCGACATATTTTACCAAACTCCGCCTCAAATATGCGACGGAGTTTCGATGCCCAGCAGCCCCAGTCCGGCCTTCAGCACCGCGCCGAACTGCGCGCACAGCCGCAGCCGGGCGTCGCGGACCTCGGCCTCGCTCTTCAGGATCGGCGAGTTCTGGTAGAAGCTCGAATAAAGCTGCGCCGTCTGGAAGAGGTAATCGGCCAGCACGCTCGGCTTGTAGGCCTCGGCCGCGCGCACTACCGCACCCGGAAACTCCAACAGCTGCAGCGCCAGCCGCTTCTCGCTCGCCGTCTCAATCGCAAAGCCCCCGTTCAGACCTTCGGACAGCCGATCCTTCACCCCGGCCTTCTCCATCAGCGAACACACCCGCGCATACGCATACTGCAGATACGGACCCGAATTGCCTTCGAGCGCCAGCGCCTTGTCCCAGCTGAAGTCGATGTCGGTGGCCGGATCATGCGAAAGGTCGCTGTACTTGACCGCCCCGTAGCCGATGGCCTCCGCCAGCCGCTCCAGCTCCTCGCCGGTCGGCGCCCCTTCGCGCGCCGCCACGATCGCCTGCGCGCGCCGCTTGGCTTCGGCCAGCAGCTCGTCCAGCCGGATGAGGTTGCCTTCGCGGGTCGAAATCGCCTTGCCCTGATAGGACATGAGCCCGAACGGCACGTGGACGAGCTGCGCCCGAACGCCCAGCTGCCGGGCGATGTGAAACCACTGCTGGAAGTGCAGCTGCTGCCGCGCGTCCGTCACGTAGATGATGCGTTCGGGGTCGTAGTCCTGGACGCGGCACTCGACGCAAGCGAGGTCGGAAGTCGTGTAATTGAAGCCGCCGTCGGACTTGCGGACGATTGCCACTCCCAGCTTCTCCGCCTCCAAGTTCACCACCAGCGCGCCCTCGCTTTCGACCGCCATCCCGAGCCGCTGCAGCTTTTCCACCACCCCCGGCATGCGGTCGTTGTAATAGGACTCGCCGCGATAGGTGTCGAACTTGACGCCCAGCTTCGCGTACATGCGGTTGAACTCGCCGATCGAAATGTCGATGAACTTCTTCCAGAGCGCGAGGTTGTCGGGGTCGCCCTGCTGCAGCTTCACCAGTTCGGCCTTGCACGCTTCCTTCCAGATGCCATCCTCCGCCTTGGCCTTCGCCGCGGAAAGGACATAGCACTTCTCAAGATTCGCGACGGTGAGATTGTCGCGCTCCTCCTGCGTGAGGCACTCGCGATAGCCCTTGATGAGGATGCCGAACTGCGTGCCCCAGTCGCCGAGATGGTTGTCGGCGACGACCTCGTAGCCGAGGGCGCGGAAAATGCGGTCCAGACTGCCGCCGATCACCGTCGAGCGGATGTGCCCGATGTGCATCTGCTTCGCCGCGTTCGGCGAGGAATAGTCGATCACCACCCGCTTGCCGGCGCCGTTCTGCGGGATACCGGTATGCGCCGCCGCGCTCAACGCCGCCAACTGCGCGTTGAGCCAGTCCATCGAGACCGTGAGATTCAGAAAGCCAGGGCCCGCAATCTCGATTTTGGAAAAAATCTGGGAAAATTCGTGTAATCCGTGGACAACCTTCTCCGCCACCGCCCTCGGATTCATCTTGAGCTTCTTCGCGAACTTCAGCGCATCATTGCACTGGTAGTCGCCAAACTTCGCATCCGTCGCCGGCACTACCCGCACGAACCCGAAATCCTCCCCCGGAAACGCCTTCTCAAAGGCCGCCTTCACTATCGCACTCAGTTCCATAACCGCATATTATAGCAAAACGGCATTCCCGCTGCCGCCACCCGGCATACCGGACGTAGGGCCGACGCATTAAAATCGTCTGATCCCCCTTTGCGGGGTCTCAGCCGATTTTAATGCGTCGGAAGTTTTTCAGCTGCCAGCAGCCAGCGGACAGCGGCCAATCCGAAAGGTCGTGGCGCGTCATTCGCGCTCC
>JAZLMR010000031.1:0-9770 GCA_045598785.1 Kiritimatiellia bacterium | reverse complement strand
TCGATCTTCGGCGGGGTCAGCGTAAAGTGCAAGGAACTCACATGGGACGACGGAAAGCTCCTCGGATTCATGCTCAAACTCGCCGCATAGCCACGCGGCAAAGCAACGGGGCGTCCAAATCGAACCCGCGCGGGCTCGATGTCCGCGCGTTTGAAAAGAGATCGGGCGCGGCCGATTCAGTGCCCCCTGACAGCTCATAAAGGGCAAATAAGCCGCGCCACGACCATTCGGATTGGCCGCTGTCCGCTGGCTGCTGGCAGCTGAAAAACTTCCGACGCATCAAAAAACTCTCGTCACCGCGTCCGCGGGGAGGAGAGTTTTTTGATGCGTCGGCCGTAGACAATCGACGGCCGTAGGGGTGCGATTGCTTGCCTGTTGAACCCTTCTACAATTCTGCGTCACTAATAGTAGACGCGCCGCCAGTGGCCTTCAAGGCGCTCATCTTGCGCTTGCCAACCGCGCGGCCGAATTCTTCCATCTCGGTTTTGCAGCGCAATGTCGACTGCGGGCCTACGGCTGGTGCGGCGTCCCGACGAGCTCGCCCGAACCGTCGCTACGGGAGTCGCAGCCATCGCCACCCGTCAGTCAACAAGGCGTAACGAGACATTCCCCTCCCCGAAATACCTATCAGCAAGCGGAATCACCGAGGCGATGATATCCCCCGAGCCCGCCAGGGCGAGCTTTGCGCAGCAAAGTGGCTACAGGGGTGCGATCCCTGCGCTCCTCCCGTGCGACTGTCATATCCCCCGAGGCCGAAGGCCGAGCTGCGAAGCAGTCGCTATGAGGGGTGCTCCGCCGCCCTCAGCCTGACAGCTCCGCCTCGGTAAGGCATAGAGAATACGCGATAAATCAGTAGACTCGCCGCGATAACCAAAATGAGAATTCGTTGCGGAAATTATTGGCGGGGCGAAGTCGCGGCGCTGGGGGGCTGGTAAACGGCTGCAATCATTGAAATGGCTAAGCGTCAGTGGGCGGAAAATTAGGTTGACTTAAGCCGACATAATCGTGGGCCGCTAAGAAGAAGCGGCGACCAACGAATTTATCCACGGATTTCTCGGATTTTCACGGATTGAAATCTTATCCGTGTTAATCCGTGTTAATCCGTGGACGACACAAAAATCGACGGACGCGCCCTACAATTACGATAGCCAGTGGCACCCAGGCGCGGAGCGGAAAAACCTGCCGCTTGACTGAGGAAGGCGGGGTTGGCCGGCGATGGCGAGCGAAGCGAAGCGGACGGCGACGGGGCGGCGATTTCGCCGCGAAGGCGGATGCGAGGTGGGCGAAGCCGTATTCGGCGAGGCCGCATCGCGCCTGCATTCGCGGATGAAAGCGCCGGGAGGAGCCGGACGATGAGCGGCAGCGAGGCTCGACGGCCGGCCCCGACGACGAACTCGACCAGAGTTGCAAGCGCGACCGATTTGGCGAAACAAGGCCGGCGACCGCACGCGGTCGGGGCTCGCGGCTTAGGACTGCGACCCGAAGGCGTACTCGTGTACGCCGAGCGGTCGCAAGGACAAGCCGCCAGCCCGACCGAGAACGGGAGCCGGACGCGCCAAATCGGTCGCACGCTGGAAAGCAAAACAATGCCAAGCCACTCAAAGTCCCTTCAAAGCGCGAAGCCACAAACAAAAATCGGCGCCGCGGGCCGCTACGACGTCAGAACCGGGAAATTCACCAACTAATTAAAATGGCACCCCTCGCAATTAGCCTTTTTCGACTTGCGGGCATAATGGAAATAGAGTGTCAAGTCGGTCGAAACCAAGGCCATGTCGAGCAGATACACCCAGCAGAGCCACAGCTTGGAGCCCTCGACCAGATGGGCGCCGATACCGCACAGATAACCGCACAGCACGATAATCATACACGCCGGCGACTTGCCGTCCACCCGCTTGGCGCGATAAGTCCGGCAAATCGCGAACGGCCATGAAAACCCGAATGCAAACAGCATTCCGAACTCAAGTATTTCCGAAAGCATTTTCCACCTTGCGGACATAATCCGCGTAAATTTTTCCAGCCTCAAATTGCGACTCGCACAACTGACGCGAAGCGCCGCGCGGCAATGCCGCCGCCCGCCGGATCGCCGCCGTGAGCGAAGCGGCGTCGCCGGGCCGATACTGGGCCCCGCATCCAAACTCCCGCAGCAGCTGCTCCGACTCGCCCGCAAGCGACGAGACGATCGCCAGCCCCGCCTGCGCGTAATCGAAAATCTTGTTCGGCAGCCCGACCCAGCTCTCATCCGCCATCGGAATAATGCCGATGTCGCCAGTCGCCAGCAGCGCCTCAAGCTCCACCTGAGCGAGCGCACCATGAACCTTCACGCGCGGGCACGCCGATTCCACCGCACCAAAGCCGGCGATGTCCAGCGTAAAATCAGCATTGTCCGCCACCACTCCCGTTAAAGTCCGAAGATCGTAGGTCTTGCCCAGACCGCCGGCATAGACCAGCCGAATCTTCGCGTCCGAATCCTCGCGCCGCCGCGAAGCCGCCGGATTCGCTCCGCCTTCAATGCCCAGATAAGCGCGATAATAGTCGGGACGGCGCGTCAGCGACCGGTAGGCGTCGCAGACACCGGTGACAAGATCCGCTTCCCGATAAATCCACCGCGCCCACAAACGCCACGGCCACAGCGCCAGTCGCAGCAGCCAGCGCAGCCCCTTCGGCGCCAAGCGCTCAAAAGTCTCCGGCCAAGCGTCTTGCACATCCACAATCACCTTAGCCCCCAATTGCCGCGCCAGCTTCACCGCAGCAGCGGCGGCGGCCAGCGTCGGGCAAGACGAGATTATCACCTCGGGCGAAGATTGCCGCGGCAAACCGGCGTTGACCTTGGCCATCACCGCGCACCGCCACTCCCGGGCATAGGCAAGATGACTGCGAATTCGCTGGATACTGACATTCCGAGCATACGGCAAGGTGGGGACGAACTCCACCGAAAACCCCGCCTCCGCCGCACCTGTCGCCAGGGCCGCGTTTCGCTTCGCCTTGCGCGCGTGCGAAAAGTCGCTGGTCCAGAGCACCACCCGGTGCCCGGCACGGGCAAACGCCTCGGCCATCAGCCAATAACGCTGCTTGCGAAAGCCCTCGCTCGGCAAATTGTCAAACGGATTTTGAATCCAAACCGTCATACCAACCTCAAAATCAAAAGGAAATATAACATAATGCGGAAGCCCAAGGCAACCTGAACGGCTAGACCGCCCGGCCTTCATTGTGCTACAATTTGAGCATGATTGAGTTTACCGACAGCCAGAAAAAAGTCATCAGCAACGGGCTTACGATCCTTTCGCTGGTAGTAGTGTTCACTTTCACGGCCTTTGTCGCCTGGCTAATGCTGAAGCTGCTGGCCTTCACCGCCCCCGCCATCGTGCCGGTGATCATCGGGTTTTTCCTGTCGCTGCTCTTCAAGCCCTACTATCGCTGGTGCCTCAAATACCTGCGCAACCCCACCTTGACCTTGATCGTCATGCTGACCACCGTCTTCTTGCCGCTGGGCCTGATCCTCTGGCATGTCGGCGCCATGCTGATCGACCAGATCGCCAACCTCATCGCCCAAGGCCCGCAGCTGCTGGAGCATGTGACCAACTGGTTCCAGACCACCTTTCCCAAGCTCAATGCGCTAATGGCCCAGCTCGGCTTCACCTATAACGGGCTCAACGACTTCTATGTCAAATACGCGCCGAGCGCCATCAAGGCCGGCAGCGGCGCGCTCAAGTGCGCCAGCGGCGTCCTCTCGGCCCTGCTCACCCTAATCTTCTTCGTCACCTTCCTGGCCGCCAAAGACCATCGCAGCGGCGAAATGGTCGGGCATCTCCCGTTCCTCAAGCCCGCGACCCAGGCGTTTCTGACCGAACAGGTCAACGCCTTTACCGACATTCTGGTCAGCTTCTTCCAGCGCCAGACCATCATCTGCCTCATCGAGGGCGTCATGTACGGCTTCGGCTTCGCCGTCGTCGGCCTCCCCTACGGCTTCACGATCGGCTTCATCCTGGGCGTCCTAAACCTGATTCCGTTCTTCGGCTCGCTCGTCTGCCTGCCGTTCGCGCTGCCGCTCGCCTACTTCACCCAAGGCGGTTCGCTGACCCGGCTGCTGCTGGTGCTGGGCGTATGGCTGCTCGGTCAGGGGCTGGACGGCTACCTGATCACCCCGAAGATCCAAGGCAACAAGACCGGTCTCGGCTATGGCGGCGTGATCTTCAGCTTCTTCTTCTGGTCCACGGTGCTCGGGCCGCTGCTCGGCATGCTGCTGGCGATTCCGCTGTCGGCGTTTTGCGTCGTCTTCTGGCGCGCGCTCAAGTCCCAATACATCCGGCCGCTGGTGTGATTAAAATCCTCTACGAAGACGACGCCATCATCGTCGTCGACAAGCCCGCCGGCCGCATCGTCCACCCGGCGCCCGGCCACGCGATCGGCGCCCTTACCGAAGAGCTCGTCCGCCACGCGCCGACAATGGCCGGGGTCGGCTCGGTCGAGCGTCCCGGCGTCGTCCACCGACTCGACCTGGAAACGAGCGGCGTGATGATCTTCGCCAAAACCCAGCGCGCCTACTTGCAGTTGCGCCGTGAATTCGAAAGCCACCAGTCCGTCCGCAAGACCTATCTCGCCGTCCTGCATGGCGCGCCGCACCCGCCCTGCGGCACGCTCGACGGCCCCCTCGGCCGGGAACGGCTGCGGGCGATCACCCATTGGCGCACCCTGGGGCGGAGCGGCTCGCTGGCGCTCGTGGAATTCCGCATTGAAACCGGACGCCTGCATCAGATCCGCCAGCATGCGGCGCAACTCGGATGCCCCGTCGTCGGCGACCGGCGCTATGGCGACGCCGTCAAAGACCGGCGGCTGCGGCACCCGCCCCAGCGCCAGCTGCTGCATGCCGTCGAACTGACGCTGCCGCACCCGATCTCGCGCGAACTGATGACCTTCACTTCGCCGCCCCCGCCGGAGCTCGTCTACGCCCGGTAGCCTTAAGGTTGGGGAATAGCGCCTTAGCGACAAGCGACGGTCAACGACCGACATCCGACGGTCGACAGCAGAGCCGACTGGCGACGGCCGACATCCAACGACCGTGGGCGATGAAAACGCGAAGCGCCAAAGTCGCGCGGCGAAAGGCAAAGCGATTTAAAAGTGCGGTGCGCCGACTAATCGCCACGGAAGTCGGCCGTCGATAGTCGCTAGTCAGCTCAGCGGCCGCAAGGACAAGCTGCACGCCCGCTACGATGTCAGAACCGAGAAATTCACCAACCAATTAAAATGGCACCCCAGGGCTATCAGCGATCAATCAGACCGGCGTAGTCCGGGCCGCCGCCGGCGAGATAGCCGCCGGACGCACCGCTCGGCGAGCGACTGACCCAGAACGAATACAAAGTGCCGTTCGTCAGCGTAAAGCGAAAACGCACGGCCTTGCCCGCCACCTGGTTGAGCAGCCCCTCCTTGAACTTCACCTCAACCTTCGTCTGGTCGCCGGTCACGGACTGCGCCGCATAAGGCAGAATCTTACCGACCTCGTCCAGCACCTCGACCTTCAGACTGCCCTTCGGCGAATCAAGGTTGACAAAAAGGCGATTACCCGAAAAACGCACGGGGCGCGTGACCACCGTGCCGCGCCCAGCCGCCTTCAGCCCGACGAAACCGTCGCGGCGCAAGCTGGCGATGCCCGTCGCGCCATCATGATACATGCCGTTTTTCTTCCAATTGTCGCTTTTGCGCTTCGGATCGCCACGGAAGGCCCCGTAATAAAACCAAAGCCGCTCGTCACGGATGACGCAAAGATTGGCCGCTGCCTGCACATAGCCCGTATCCCACTTCCCCGACCCCCAGCGCTCGGAGCGGATGGCCGCCGTGCGGTCGGGTCGCGACCAGTGAAAGCCGTCGCGCGAATAGGCGAACTGCAGATCGGTGATCTTCGGCAACCCCTCCTTCATGCAGTCGTGATTCTCGGGGCCGTGATGAAGCTCGAACATGCCCAGCATCAGCGATTCGTAGGCGACGGCGTCGAGCGAATAGAGCTGCGGGCCGAATTTCGTACCTTCATCCTGCCGGTCCAGCTCGTCCGTCCAGGCCCAGCGTACCATGTCCTTCGTGTTTTCCTGGCGGTGGAACTCGTACTGGCAGCCGCCGAGGAAATCCGCCGTCTCGTAATAGTTCCGCGTCCGCTCCCAGCCGCGGCCCTTCGGCGCCCACACCGAACGAATGGAGAAAATCCACTTCTGGCGGAACGGATTGTAAAAAAGCGACGAACGATCCAGCGACTTGCCGGTCAGCCGGCGGTTGTCCCAGTGGATGCCGTCGGGGGAAGTCAGCACATAGCCCGGCAGATCCATGCCGGGGCCGCGCAAAAACATTTTCCAGCGCTGCGAGCGGTCGGGATGGTCAAAGTCCGGCACCACCGACCAGGAGTCGGGCAACAGGTCGGGCGGCAGCACCTGGTTGTTCTCACCATGCACGTTCAAGACCGGCCGCACCCAGTCGACGCCATTGGACGAGGTCGCATAGCAAATCGTATTGATCCAGCCGGCCTCATACCAGAGCTTGAACAGCCGGTCTTCGGGATCCCACCAGATGCCGCCGCCCTTCGGCAGCGCGCATGCATTGTGATCGCCGTCATTGAGCTCCAGCTGCGTCTCCGGCTTCAGCACCGGATTGCCCGCGTACTTGACCGGTTTCGGATAAATCCGCTCGATCCCCTCCAGCCGCTCGACCAGAAAATCGTCAACGAACAGCTGCCGCCCGACGTCAATCGGTATGACCGCCGGTCGATGCTCGGGTTCCAGATAGGGCACCGCCGACACCGCCTTGCTGATCTGGACATCCCGCGGCGGCCAGACTTCCGGCAGCTCGATGCCATTGTAAAGCCGTTCGCCGGCCAAGACAAAAAAGGCCGCGAAGAGCGCGCTTCCGGCCGTCAACATGCGTTTGATCATCAGTAGGCCCTTACTTGGTGTTGTCAACCAGCGCTTTCGCCACCGCGGCAATCCGATCCCACTCGCCGGCCGCGATCCACTCCTTGTTCGTCAAGTTGCCGCCGACGCCGACGCCGACGCAACCGACCTTCATGAACTCGCCGGCATTGTCAGGCGTGATGCCGCCGACCGCCAGAAACGGAATGTGCGCGAGCGGCGCCATCACCGCCTTCACATAGCCGGGACCAAGCGAACCCGCCGGAAAGATCTTGACGAAACTCGCGCCCGCCTCATAGGCCGTGACCGCCTCCGACGGCGTCATCGCCCCCGGCATCGCCACCAGATCGCGGCGAACGCATTCGCGAATCAGCTCCGCGTTCACGTTCGGCGTAATCATATATTCGCCGCCGGCGTCTTCCAGCATCGACAGCTGCTCGGTCGTGAGCACCGTGCCCGCACCGACGCGCAGCGTGCCCCGGAACCGTTCGCCGATCGCCCGGATGGCCGCGGCGGTGTCCGCCCAGGAAGCCGGATCCTTCTGGTTGAAAGTAACCTCGACGAGCCCGATGCCGCCGCGGGCATAGGCCTCGGCGAGCTTAAGGCAGATTTCCGGCCGGAAGCCGCGGATGATCGCAATCACCCGCCGCTCCCGGACCGAACGAATCACTTCGTCTTTCACTTCACTCAACCGTTCCGCTTTTCGAAGTCCTTCATGAAGGCGACGAGCGCGTCGACGCCCTCCATCGGGAACGCATTGTAGATCGAAGCGCGCAAGCCGCCCACCGAGCGGTGGCCCTTCAGCGAGCTCATGCCGAGCTGCTTGGCCTCGTCGATGAACTTCTTCTCCAGCGCTTCGTCGTTGCCGCGGATGCGCCAGGTGACGTTCATGTTCGAGCGGAACTCCTTGAGGGCCGTCCCCGTCCAGAAGTCGCTCGAGTCGATGACGTCGTAGATTTTCTTCGCCTTTTCGGCATTGAGCTTGAAGAGGTTCTCCTTGCCCATCTTCTTGACCCACTTCATGGTCTCGCCGAAGATGTAGATGCCCCAGGTCGGCGGCGTATTGTAAAGCGAATTCTCGTCGACATAAGTGCGGTACTGGAGCATCGTCGGGATGTTCTCGGCACCCTTCGCGGCCAGTTCCTTCTTGATCGCGACGACCGCCATGCCGGACGGCCCAAGGTTCTTCTGCGCACCGGCATAGAACATGTCGAGCTTCGAGTAGTCGCGCGGGCAGGAAAGGATGTCGGACGACATGTCGACGATAAGCGGAGAGCCCGTCTGCGGGAACTCCTTCAGCTCCGCACCGGCGATCGTCTCGTTCGAGCAGATGTGGCTGTAGGCCGCACCGGGCGTCCACTTCCATTCGGCCGCCGTCGGCATGCGGGTCGGAATGTCCTTCTGGCAGTCGGCGGCGACATTCACCGTCGCGCCCGTCAGCGCCGCATACTTCTGCGCTTCCTTGAGCGCCTTCCCCGACCAGGTGCCCTGCTTGCCGTAGTCGGCGGTGACGCCCGACTTGAGAAAATTCATCGCGATCATCGCAAACTGCATCGAGGCCCCGCCCTGAATGAAGCAGACCGCCCAGTCGTCGTTGAGCCCGCAGAGTTCCTTAAAGGTCGCGATCGCCTCCTGGTGAATCGCATCGTAGTCCTTGCCGCGGTGGGACATCTCCATCACCGACATGCCGCAGCCCTGGTAATCGACCAAATCCTTCTGCGCGTCCTGCAGGACCTCGAGAGGGAGCACCGCGGGACCCGCGGAAAAGTTATATGCACGTGCCATCTTGACTGTTCCTTACTTGCTTTAGAGTTTATCGTTGTTTTTTGTTCCTCAACCCCGCCGCCATCAGAGATTATCAGGTAGGCGCCAGAGTTTCGAGAAATTATATCATATTCTCGCTAGGCCCGCTTCAGCTGCGGGAAGAGCACCACGTCGCGGACCGAGTCGCAGCCGGTGAGGAACATGACGAGCCGGTCGACGCCGAAGCCGAGGCCGCCGGTCGGCGGCATGCCGCACTCCAGCGCGCTGATGGAGTCTTCGTCCGTCTTCTCCGTCTCTTCGCCCGCCTGATTCTCCAGCGCCTTGCGCTGCTCCAGCGGATCGTTCTGCTCGGTGTAGCCCGGGCAAAGCTCCCGCCCCGCGACCACGAACTCGAAGACGTCCACGAGACTCGGATCGTCCTTGCACGCCTTGGCAAGCGGAACGAACTCGTGCGGGATGCGCGTGACGAACGTCGGCTGCATCAAGGTCTTCTCGATCAGCTTGTCGTAGACCTCGTGCGTGAGCATCAGCTCGGTCGTGACGCCGTCGAGCTCAAGGTTGACGTCCTTCGCCTTCGCCATCGCCTTCGCCTTCGCGAGCTGCGCGTCAAACGGCTGCTCGAACCAATCGGCCCCCATGAGATCCTTCACCAGGTCCCGGTAGGCGACGCGGCGATAGGGCGGATTGAAGTCGATTGGCACCTTCTGCTCGCCGTACTCGACAACGCGCTTGCCGATCACCGTGTCGCAGTGATGCGGAAGAAGCCCTTCCATGATCGCCTCCATCGAAGTGCGGTCGCCGTAGGCCTCATAGATCTCGCACACCGTGAACTCGGGATTGTGCGTGCGGTCGATGCCCTCGTTGCGGAAGTCCTTGCCCAGCTCGAACACCTTGTTCATGCCGCCGACGAGGAGCCGCTTCAGGTAAAGCTCCGGCGCGATGCGCATCACGCAGTCCTGATCGAGCGCATTGAAGTGCGAGAAGAACGGCTTCGCCGCGGCGCCGCCGGCCTGGTTCTGGAGAATCGGTGTCTCGACCTCGACGAAGTCCTTCGACCACAAGTACCTGCGGATTTCCTGCAGGAGCTTCGAGCGCGTGAAGAAACGCTGGCGGGTCTCG
>JAZLMR010000030.1:0-10944 GCA_045598785.1 Kiritimatiellia bacterium | reverse complement strand
GAATCCTGATTTTCCCGTTCATGAGATGTGCTTGCTCCAGAGTTGGACGAGCATATCATCTCAAAAATCGCCTCTTTTGTCAAGTGCGGGCGGGAATCCAATAATGACGCGGCGGATTGAGATTGAAATTAATCACCATGTCGCGGTCCGTATTTCCTTGAAATTGACATTTACTTTTGCGGATGAAAAGTTTAGACTACTTTGAAAATGTTAGGAGAGCATAATGAAACCGATTGATTTTACCGGAAAGACGGCCGTGATTACGGGAGCGGCCAGTGGTATGGGCCGCTGTGCGGCACAGGAACTCGCCCGGCTGGGCGCCGTCGTGATCCTCTGCGACATCAACGAAGAGTCGCTGGCGGCGGTCGAAGCGGAGATTCAGGGCGCCGGCGGCAAGGCCTACCGCTGTGTCGCGGACGTGCGGCGATATTCGGACGCGGAAGCCGCGGCGCGGCTGGCGGAAGCGAAGACAGGGCGAATCGACCTGCTCTTGAACTTCGCCGGCGGCTGGGAGCCCCGCATGCTGAATAGCTACAAGCCGTTTTACGAGCAGCCGGTCGAGGTCATTGACTGGGGCCTTGACGTTAACTTCCGGGGCGTCGCCTATTTTGTCCGCGCCTGCATGCCCGCGATGGTTCGCCAGCAGAGCGGCGTCATCTGTGTGATGGGTTCGGTGGCGGGCTTTGAGAGCGAAGGCCAGGGTCCGATGTACGGGGCGGCGAAAAGCGCGCTCTTCAATTTTGTGAAGGGCTTGTCCCAGACGGGTGCGCCGCAGGGTGTTCGGGCGTTCTGCGTCTCGCCGGGTCCGGTGATGACGCGGCCCGGAATGGCGTCGATGAAGACTCTGGTCGGGCGGGCGGCGGAACCGATTGAGGTGGTGGACTACATCCTTTATCTGGCCAGCGAGAACGGAGCTATGATTACCGGCTCCAATCATGTCATCGACGGCGGTCGGCTCTCCATGCTTCCGCAATGATGGAGCCGCGATGAGCTTGCTTCCGGATCCTAGTGCCTATCCTGAGAAACGCCTCTTCGCGCTTGACTTCCTGCGCGGCGCCGACATGCTGGTTCTTGTCGCGTGGTGCGTCATCGGCCAGGCCATCGGCAATGCCTACGACCTCGGCTCCGGTTGGATGGCGCAGTTCCAGCATCCGTGGATCGGCTTTACGCTCTGGGACTTCATCCAGCCGCTCTTCATGTTCGTCGTCGGCGCGGCCGTTCCCCTGGCGCTCGCGAAGCGTCTGACGGATGCGGGCCGGGCCGGCTGGGACTACTGGAAGCACGTCCTTTCGCGCATCACGATGCTGTGGCTTTTGGGCGGCGTCGTGCAGTGCAACTGGCTCACGCTCGATCCGCTTCAGATGACGCCCTATGGCAACGCGCTGCAGACGATCGCCGTCGGCTACTTCCTCTCGGCGCTCATCTACCCGATCCGCCGGACGTGGTTGCGTTTTACCATTGTGCTGGCGGGCGTGGCCGCCTATGAGATTCCGCTGCACCTCGCGGGTGACTACACGATGTACGGCAACTGGGCCGTCCGTTTCGACATGGTGATCTGGCGGACGATCTTGCCGGAGGGCAATGTCTTTTTGGATACGCAGGGGTGGACGCGCTTCTCGACGACGCCAATCTTCCTTTTCCTCTGCGCCTGCGGTATGGAGTCGACGCGGCTCCTGCTGCGCCGTGACTGGTCTGCGTGGAGAAAGGCGGGCGTCCTCTCCGCCGTCGGGCTCGCGATGTGTCTCTTCGGGCTGTTGCTCTGGAAGGGTGTCGGCATTCCGCTCATCAAGCACATTTTCTCCGCGTCCTTCGCGTTCCTCGCACAAGGGCTTTGTCTGCTCTCGCTTGCGATGACCTATGTGGTGACGGACATCTGGAGATTTCGCCGCGGCACGGGGATCGTCCTGCTTTGGGGGCAGTGCGCGCTTTTCGCCTATTTTATGAGCCATGTCTTCGAATCTTCATATCAGTCGATTGCCGAGGTTTGTCTGCAGGGTCTGTCGCAGCTCATTGCCGACGCGCGGCTTATCACCGTGCTGAACGCCATCGGGAGCATGGTCGTCCTGACGTTCTTCATGGTCGTCTGGCGGCAGTTTCGCGCAGTGAGAAAGGGGTGAAAAGTCTATGAGATCGCAAACGCAAATCGTCAACAACACGGTTCCGTTTTCCGTCGCCGTGGCAATCGAGGAGGCGCGGCAGGGCCTCTCGCTCGGAGCGGAGGCGACGATCGTTGACCTCCGGAATTGGCCGCTTGAGGAGCGCACGGTGGAGACTTTTCGTCGGGTCATTCAAGCGGCGCCGGGGGACTGGATGTTCTGCTTGTATCGGATGGACACCGTTTACGGCGAAGATGACGAGAAGCGCATGGAGACGCTCATGATGACGGCGGCGGCGGGGGCGGCCTATGTCGATGTGATGGCCGATCTCTACGATGCCCAGCCCACCCAGATTTCCTATGACGAGCGCGCGATTGAGCGTCAGTGCGCGGTGATCGACGAGATTCACCGCCTGGGGTCGAAGGTCATCATGTCGACGCACAACTCGACCGCATTCCTCAAGGAGGACGAGGTCGTGGCGATCCTGAAGGCGCAGGAGGCGCGCGGGGCGGATGTGGTCAAGCTGGTGGCGCGATGCGACAGCGCCGAGGAGCTGGAGGAGGCGCGGCGGACGTTCGCGCGGCTGAATGTCGAAACGCGCGTGCCGTGGATCTTCCTCGGCTCCGGCAAGTTCGGCCACGACCAGCGCTTTCTGGGCGCCCGGTCGGGCTGCCGGATGGAGTTCGCGCGCATCGTTCCCAATGAAGAAGGGGTGCAACCGCTCATTTCCGAATTTGTTGCCCGCCGATGAAAGCGCTTGCCTATAAGTGGTGGCTGCTGCTGGGGCTATTTGCGGCCAATTGGTTTTACCAGATTGATCGGGCGCTCTTTGGCGTCATGGTGATGCCGATTCAGGCCGAGACGGGCCTCACCGACATTCAGATCGGCTTTTGCGATACTGTGCTTTATGCGGTTTACGCGGGCCTCGTTCCGTTCGCCGGCATCGTCGGTGATCGCTTCGACCGCTCGCGCATCATTCCGGTGGTGGTGATGATCTGGAGCGTCATGACGGCGGCGACGGGACTTGCGGGCGGGTTCTTGGCGTTTCTGCTCTTGCGTTCGTTCGCTACGACCGCGCCGCAGACCTTTTATGGGCCTTCGGCCTATGCGCTCATTGCCCATCATCATGAGCGGACGCGGACGGTGGCGTTGTCGTTTCACGCTTCCGCCTATTATGTCGGGCTCTTGAGCTCGGGTGCCATCGTGGCGGGGCTGCTGGGCTGGTTCGGCTCCTGGCGTGAAGTCTATTTTCTCTTCGGCGGCGCCGGTTTTCTGCTGGGGTTCGGCTTGCTGGTGTTCATGAAGCGGGAAAAACCATCGGCGGCCGCCACGGTGCCGATGGCGCGGCCGCGACTGCTGGACGGTTTCAAGGCGTTCTTCACTACTCCGGGGGCCTTGGTCGGCGCGAGCGCGTTCATTGCGGTCGTGTTCGTCAACAACGCCTACGCCGCCTGGGCGCCGAAGTTTGTCGCGGTCAAGTTTTCGCTCTCGCCGACAGTCGCGGCGACCGGGGCGATGTTCTACCATCATGTCACGGCGCTGGTGGCGATTCTGATCGTCGGCTGGGCGAGCGACCGGTTGTTGGTGAAGCTCCCGCGCTTCCGGATGTTTGCGATGGCGGCGGCGCTGGCGCTGGGCGCGCCGGCGCTGATGGCGTTCGGCTTTTGTCCGTCGTTGGTCGGCGTCTGGGTGGCCGTCGGCGCCTGGGGCGTGATGCGGGCGGTCATCGAGGCGAACATGTTTGCCAATGTCTTTGACCAGTTGCCTGAGGCGGCGCGGAGTTCGGCAGTCAGCGCGATGAGCGTGTTCGCGGCGCTGCTCGGTTCGCTTTCGCCGCTGATGATCGGGTGCCTGTCGCAGCGGTACGGAGTGCGCGGCTTTGAAATCGGTTTTTCGGCGTTGGGCGTGGTCGGCGTTCTGGCCGCGGCGGCGCTGGCGGGTTTTGCAATCAAGAAGGGAAAAACATATGCGATTCGATAATCGAGTGGTGGTCATTACGGGGGCCGGCGGGCTGATCGGGCTGGAAATCGCGAAACACTTCGCCCGCGAGGGGGTCAAGGTCGCGGTGACCGATGTTACGCTCGAAGCGGCGCAGCGGACGGTGGACGCGGTGGTTGCCGAAGGTGGCGTCGCCCGGGGCTTTGTCCTGAACATGACTTCGACTGAAAGCTGCCGGCAGGCGCTCGCGGACATTGAAAAGGCGTGGGGCAAGGTGGACGTCCTCGTCAACAACGCCGGCGTGTGGGATCATGGCGGAGTCAAGGGGCGCATCCCGTTCGAGAAGATTGCCGAAGAGTTCTGGATCAAGAACTTCCGCATCAATGTCGAAGGCACATTACGGGTCACGCAGACCTTTCTTCCCGACATGCTGGCGCGCGGCTACGGCCGCATCGTCAACATCAGCTCGATTGCGGGTATCGTGGGGCTCCCGGGCAACTGCGACTATTCGGCCAGCAAGGGCGCGATTTCGCTCTTCACTAAGACGCTGGCGATGGAAACTGCGCAACGCGGCGTGACCGTCAACGCGGTTGCGCCCGGGTGGGTCGAGAAGGAGGTGCGGGCGATTGACCGCACCTGGATCGGGCGGACGGGGCTTCCCGAGGAGATCGCGCGCGCCGTTGTCTTTGTTGCGGCCGATGACTCGGCCTTCATCACCGGCACCGAGCTGCCGGTGGACGGCGGGCGCGTTCTCGGCCCTCATGGTGACACGATGGAGAATTGATTGCGGATGTGCCGATGGATGATTGCGTTTGTCGCTGCGCTGCTGGCGGTTGCTGCGCCTGCGGCGGTTGAGACCATGCTGGAGCCGGTCGAGGTGCGCGTGAGGAATACGGCGGGCGGTCCGCGGGTGTTCGTCGACGGTCAGCCGACGGCCGCGCGGATGTTCTGGGGGCTCGACAACCAAAAGCGTCGCGAACTGACGCCGGACTGGCGGTGGCATCGGCTTCGGGTGACGCCGCCCGCGGACGCGGGCGTGGCTCGGCTGACGCTCAATCCCGATCCCGGCGCACGCGGGCGGGTGGAGGTATGCGGCGTCTCCACGAATATGCTCATGCGCGCGGAGAAGGGCAAGACGCTGGAGCTCGCATTCGAGGCGCGGGCGGTCGGCGAGCTGAAGGGCTTTCGCCCGGCGCTGCAGCAGGTGACGAGCGGCATTTACGAATATCATGGCGTCCTCGACTTGCCGCCGGACGACCCGGAGGAATCGAACCTCATCTCGCAATGCCGCGGCGCGCGCAAGGCCGGCATCCGCTTCATTTCGTTCTTTGCGCCGAATGCCTTCGCCGATTGCGGCGAGCCGATTGACTTCGCGGCCTGGGATGCGGTGATGGAGCGGCTGATTGCCGCGGTGCCGGATGCGCTGATCATTCCGCGGGTGACGGTGAATCCTCCAGCCCGCTGGTTCGAGCGGCATCCCGACGCGCGGATCGTCAATGAGCACGGCGAGCGGATCGACGGGCCGTCCATTGAGTCGGAGGAGTATCGTCGCCATGCGTTTGATTTCGTCCGCCGGACGGCGCGGCACTTCTACGAGAAATATCCGCGGCATTTCGCCGGGCTGCACATAACCGGTGCGTCGACGCAGGAATGGTATTATTACGGCTCGTGGCAGTGGCTTTCCGGCTATGACGCGGGCACGGCGGCGGCATATCGGCGGTGGCGGGCGGAGCAGGGGCTGCCGCCGGCGGCGGTGCCGACGCCCGCCGAGCGCCACGGCGCGGCGGACGCGAACGGGGTCATTGACGCGGCGCGGCATCCGAATGTCATTGCCTTCAATCGGTTTCTCTCGGCGCGGATGGTCGATTTCCTGGGTGAGATCAACCGGATCGTTCGCCGGGAGACGGAAGGGAAGAAGCTCACCTTCGCGTTTTACGGCTACCATTACGAACTCGTCACTTTTGCCCACGGCTATCCGGCGAGCGGCAATTGCGCCCTCGGGCGTCTGCTGGAGAAGTGGAAGGACGCGATTGACGTCCTGACGGCGCCGCTGTGCTACACCGATCGCGGATGGCTGGGCACCTCGCCGGTGATCGGGCCGGCCGAGACGATTCGCCGCAACGGCATCCTTTGGCTCAACGAAGACGATTTGCGCACGCATCTTGGTTCGGAGCTGGCGGGCGACGGCAGCTGGTGCTGCCTAAAGACGGCGACGGAGACGCGGGATGCGATTCGGCGCACGACGCTGCAGGAGATCATTCGCGGCGATACGGGCTGGTGGATGGATCATGGCGCGGGCTGGTACGATTCCGAGGCGGAAATCTGGCAGCCGGTCGGCGAACTGGCGGCGCTGGAGGCGCAGATGCTCGCCCGCCCGGAGCCGTATGTTCCGGAGGTGGCGTTGATTGTCGACGAGGAGATGCTGCTCACCTTGGGCGACGGCTCGCAGCGGTGGGCGCATCCGCTCATTAACGAAGGGCGGTTCGCGGTGCCGCGGGCGGGGCTGTCGCTGGGGCAGTATACGCTGGGCGATGTTCGGCGGCGGTCCTTGGACGCGCGGACGCGGCTGCGACTTCGGCTGGTGCCGTCTGGCGAGGAGACGGATTTGACCGGACCGTTGCTGCGGACGGCGGACGGGGCGGTCGAGGTGGCGCTATCGAAGCTTTCGGCGCCGCTGGTCCATTCGCTGGCGATCCGTGCGGGGCTCAAGCCGCGGCTTTCGGCGGCAGAGGTCGGCCAGGCGGCGGTTTGGTCGGGTTCGGGGCTGGTGGCGATTCAGGCGCTGGCGGAAGGTTTCCGCGATTTCCGCCAAGGCGAAGTGCGCTTGCTGAATGAGCGCTGAGGGTAGTTGCGTTTGGTCCACGGATTAACACGGATTCAAGCGGCGAAATCATTTGGTTTTCTCTGTGTCTCTGTGCCTCTGTGTTAAAAACTACGGCGCCGATTTTTGTTTGTGGCTCTGCGCTTTTAATTTGCTTTTAGGTGGCTTGGCATTGTTTTGCTTTCCAGCGTGCGACCGATTTGGCGAATATCACCCGAGGGCGTAGCCCGAGCCGCGAAGCGGGCGCTAGTCAAGGGACCTAGTCGAGGGACCCAGTCGAGGGGCCCAGTCGTGGCCCAGTCAAATGGCCCAGTCGTGGCCCAGTCGAGTGTTGTCCTTGTTTGACACGGATTCGTCACTTTCGACTTCCGAAATAGCGCGCGCATGTGGCATGGTGCGAGCGAGTGGCAGCATCAAACGGGCACTTGTGATTTTGCTCGATGACAAGTTGATTGTGAATGAGGTGGCGAAGAAGACGAGCCGCCTTCAGAAATACCATCTGACGGCAAAGGGTGTGCGATTGGTCGCATCGTTCAAGAAGAAAGGCGGCCGCAAGTGAAAATGCCGGAGGGAATTTGCGTCACGGCGCGGATTTTGGATAATCGGACGTATGACGCGATTGCATCCGGCGAGCAGCGTTGGTGGGAGCGCATTGCGGACGATTTCTGGCATGACAAGCTTGATGGCCAAAACGTCACTGCGATTCGGTTCATTAAGGGAATGACGGATCTCGAGATGACCTGGGAGGTGACGGACGTCCTTCTGGACGAAGGCATATACCTCGTCACCCTCGGCAAGCGCCTGGCATAAGTCCGCCGCGGCAACATCCGCCACCCGCCCAAGTTGTTCTGTTTTTGGTATAATTTCACATGACATAGGCAAGGGTGCGACATCCCTTGCTGCCGCGTACTGGAACACGCGTAGAGAGAAGAAGTAAGCGTATTTTCGCTCCGTCATCGGAAAACTGGAAACTTTACGGGAGCAGCGGATTTGCGGCGTTGGCTATTTGTGTGATTTGGGCTAGCCAGGCCGTGCGGCTCCCGGGCATTCCAGTGCCTCCGATGACCGCACACCTGGTGACGCCCGTTAGGTGAAGGGCAGAGTATAGAATGGTGAAATGGTTCTTCAACGAAAAGGGGAAGAACGACAAGGAGCGGGATCCCGGATGGGACGAGTATTTTTCGTCCAACCGGTCGACCGTCGAGTCACTTGTCCGTGAGTCTATTCAGAACTCCCTTGATGCGACGGCCAAGAAGTCCAAGAGCGAGGGGCGGGATCTGCAGTCGGTGGTGCGTATTTATTATTCCGGCGAGAAGGCACAGCTTCCGGCAGCGGAGTATCAAGAGTATCTGAATGTTGCAACTGACCATTATGGCGCTAAGGATTGTGGACTTGATTCAATCTCGGGGGATTGCCGTTATTTTGTCATTGAGGATTTCAATACGGATGGTTTGACTGGCGATATCATTCAGGAAAACGAGAAGGAACCCTATTTTAAGTTTCTCAAGTGCGAGAACAAAAGCACCAAGGACGAGTCTGGCTCTATTGGTAAATGGGGTATTGGTAAGGTTGTCTTTCCAATCGCCAGCCGAATCCGTTCGTTTTTCGCCTATTCGATCAGGAACGAGAAGTCTGTCGACAAGAATCATCCGCGGGAGATTCTTGCCGGGGAATGCCTGTTGAAATACCATACGGCGAATGGCAAGCGCTATACGCCGGATGGCTGGTGGGGCGGACGGGATGATGACGACATGAACATTCCCGCGACCCCGGAGAAGGACGGGCAGGCAATCAGCGAGTTTAAGCGCAAGTTCAATATTACTCGAAAGGACGAGACCGGGCTTTCAGTGGTTATTCCCTATGTGGATGCCATCAATATTGATGAACTTAAGCGATCAATTGTCGAGAATTACATGGTTGCTTTGGTTTCGGGCAAGCTACGCGTTGAATTGCGTGACGGCGATGGATCAGAGGCGATCTATGACAAGGATCATGTGCCCGACATGCTCGAATTTCTTGTTCGGCTGGCTGCAGAAAAGGATGCGGACGCTGATACCAAGCGTATTGCCGAGATGTTCAAGATGGTGCTTGAGGCCTTTGCGCTGCCAGCGGAATCAGTCCGTAAGCTCAAGCTGTACGAGGGAACGAAGCCGAATTGGCAGCCCTCGCAATTCGAAGAGTCCGTGATTGCCGCGATTCGGGCAGATCTGGACAAGAATCCGGATGCGCCTGGGGCCCTGACTGTAGTCGAGGTGCCGATGCTCATCAACAAGAAGCATGAACGCGAAATGCCGACGGCAACATTTCGCGTGGTCCTGAAACGCTGTTCGTCCGTGGTGCTACAGGTTAGTCCGCGGTTCTATCGGCATGGCCTTTTCATCAGTCATGTCGGTGCGCAAAAGGTGTCCGGCTATATGGCGGTGGTGTTGCTGGACGGCCCGATCGCGGACATGCTCAATGAGGCAGAGCCGCCATCGCATACGCAGTGGTTCGAGAACACGGGGTCATTCTCCAAGATCTACAATTATCCGCAGGCAATCATCGATTATGTCAAGCGGGCTCCTCGGCAGATCATCAAGAATGTTGATGTCATTCAGGATGACGATGATTTCGAGACCCTGAAATCCTACTTCTCGATTTCGCGCGATGAACGGCTGGGCAACACACCGGCGGGGAATTCAGCCGGACAGGGTGACAGCGGAAATGGGAATGGGGCGGGCGATGGCAGCAAGCGCGGCGGGAAGGGCAAGTACAAGCGGAAACGCGGGCGGAAGCCGGATCCAAATCGCCCGCATCCGCCGCCGCCCCTGCCCAAGCCCTACATCCTTGAGAAGTACAAGGATGAGGATGCGGGGACGAGCTGCTTCCGGGTGATCGCAGACCCCGAGCACTTCCGGTCGTTCATGTTCTCCGCGGCAGTTTCATACGCGACATTGAGCGGGAAGGGCTCGTACGATAAAAATGACTTCAGCATGCAAAGGGGCGGGACGATCCGTGTGCTGGCAGAGGGTGTTGAGACACGCTTCCCCGAGCCGAACGTCATCGAGGCCCTGATCTCTGCGGAGAGTTCGTCCTTTGTGATAGAGGTGAAGGGGTTCGACTATAACCGGGACTTGGTTGTGGACGATCATTACCGGGATCCCTCCAAATGGACGACACCGGAGGTGAACAATGGCTGAGACATTCAACTATACCAACCGGGTTGAGATCGACAACCATCATGTTCATATCACGCTTGTTCGGCAGGGCGGAGAAAGCCGGTTCAGGGCGGCGATAGAGTTCGACAAGTACAATTTCGCCCCCTCGGCGCGTGTTTTCATTGAGGCCTACAGGTCCAATCACCTCATTCGCTTTGACTTCGGCACGGTGGCGGCGTTCGAGGCTCCGGCGGATACATCGGTGGATGAGTTCGGCAACGAGGTCGACGCGGTTCTTTACCGCGTGAAGGTGGTCGGGAACGACGAGCGCAAGGCGATTCTCGGCATGCCGCGGCGAGGCATTGGAACGCGGGCCGAGAACGCCGAGGGTGGCGCGGCGGACTGCATTCTTCCAATCGGCAGCTTGCCGGAGAATTCGGAACAGGTCTGGGCGATGGATTTCGAGGGGGACTATCCGCGCCTTTGCGTGAATCGCAGACTTGAGAAGCAGATGATCTGCAAGGGTTTCTTCGTCGCGCTTGTCTATCCTGCGGCGTTGCGGAGCGTCCTTGAATATACCTTCCTCTTGCACCATGATGGCGAGGGCTGCAACTGGGCCGGCGACTGGAAGCAGTTTGCCGCGGAAAATCTGGGCGAGGAATTTCCCGGGCTTTCCGGCGCACCGGAATACGACGCGGGGGATCGTCAGGCGATCAACGACTGGATTAACAATGTGATTGATGCCTTTGTCGCCAATGCCAAGTTGGTGGAGAAGGTGAACGGAGTCGTGCAATGACGGAAATCGCAGCGCGCGCTAACTTGCCGACCCGGTTGGACGGATTGGTGACCGATGCCAGGGCCATCATCGACGCGGCCCGTGCCAATGCCGTCAGAAGTGTGGACTTCAATCGTGTGATGATGTATTGGAATCTTGGGCGCAGGATTTTCGAAG
>JAZLMR010000029.1:0-8224 GCA_045598785.1 Kiritimatiellia bacterium | reverse complement strand
GGTGGCGAGATCCGCGAGTATTTCGGAGCGGGAACGGCGGGAGAGGGAGTTAGAGTTTTTCATATTAGATATTATACCATCTAACATTCGGAAAGTCAACGGGGTTTATTGAACTTTCGCATAAAAATCACGCTACACCCCTGGCAAAGCACTCCCGCAATTTGCCATTGCCGAGCAATGGGCAAATGCGCTATAATACCCGAAAACTTGAAAATTAATTTCAATGAAAGGCAAAGCAATGGCTAAGTTCCTGCTCTCGCTCGCTTCGGCAGTATTGTTGTCAAGTTCGCTGATGGCTGCCGATCCGGCCAAGGTAACGGTAGGCGAGGGCGAAGACGCCAAGACCTATGAGCTGTCAAAGGCAGAAGATGCCAAGGCATATGTGGATGCCTATGCCGAGAACGTGCAGGCGGACAAGGAATTCAAGGCTCATGAGGCCGCGGCATTGGCCACCGTGCGGCAGGCGGAGCCTTATTTCGGTTCCTGGTGGGCGATTCTGCCGCCGCTGATTGCGATTTTCCTCGCGCTGGTCACGAAAGAGGTCTACTCCTCGCTCTTCATCGGCATTGTCTCGGGCGGGCTCCTTTATTCCGGCTTTGCCTTCGAGGGCACCATCACCCATGTGATGCAGAAGGGCTTCATCAGCTCAATTGCGGACGCATACAACATCGGCATTCTCCTGTTTCTCGTCCTCTTGGGCTCGCTGGTCGCGATGATGAACAAGACGGGCGCGTCCGCGGCGTTCGGCCGCTGGGCGCAGACGCACATCAAGTCGCGCATCGGGGCGCAGGTGGCGACGATCATCCTCGGCATTCTCATCTTCGTCGACGACTACTTCAACTGCCTCACCGTGGGCAGCGTGATGCGGCCGGTGACGGATGCAAAGAAGGTCTCGCGCGCCAAGCTCGCCTACCTCATTGATGCGACGGCGGCGCCGATCTGCATCATCGCGCCGATTTCGTCCTGGGCGGCGGCAGTCGCGGGCTTTGCGAAAGGTGCGGGGGCGGAGAGCGGGTTCTCGCTCTTCATCAATGCAATTCCCTATAACTTCTATGCGATTTTGACCATCATCACGATGTTCGTCCTCTCGTTCATGAAGTTCGACTTCGGCCCGATGCGCAAGCATGAGTCCGTCGCGGACGTCGGACTTCCCGACCTCGGTGCCATCGAAGGCGCGACCGAGGCGCTGACGAAGAACGAGCGCGGCAAGGTAGTGGACCTGATCGTTCCGGTGCTGGTGCTCATCTTCTGCTGCATGGTCGGCATGATTTATTCAGGCGGTTATTTTGGGGATGATCAGCCCGGCTTCGTCAAGGCGTTTTCGGATTCGGATGCCTCGGTCGGTCTGGTGCTCGGCTCCATCGTCGCGATTGTCTTCGCGGTCGTCTTCTATCTCGGCCGCCGCGTGATCAGCTTCCGCGACTGCATGGAGGCGTTCCCGGAAGGCTTCAAGGCGATGGTGCCGGCGATCATGATTCTCTGCTGCGCGTGGACGCTCAAGTCGATGACGGACTCGCTCGGCGCGAAGGTCTTCATCTCCGACCTCATCAACGGGCCGGCGGCCGGGCTTTGGAACTTCCTGCCGGCGATCATCTTCGTGATCGCGATCATCCTCGCGTTTTCGACCGGCACGAGCTGGGGCACCTTCGGCATTCTCATTCCGATTGTCCTCGCGGCGATTCCGGGGAGCTCCATGACGATCGTCGCGGTGTCGGCCTGCATGGCGGGCGCGGTTTGCGGCGACCACTGCTCGCCGATTTCCGACACGACGATCATGGCTTCTGCGGGCGCGCAATGCAATCACGTGACGCATGTCAACACCCAGCTGCCGTACGCGCTCCTGGTGGCGGCGGTTTCCTTTGTCGCCTATGCCATTGCCCCGTTTGTCGGGACGGCGTGGGTGGCGCTGCCGATCGCCATTATCCTCATGCTGGCGACGCTCTTCTTCCTGAATCTCGTGTTGAAGGGGCCGACGAGCGTGGTTGGCGAAGATGCGGTTGCGCATAAGGTCAGGCAGGTGAACGAGAAGTGATTAAACAACTTAACAATCAAATCAAGGGGATTAAACTGATGAAAAAGCTGATGATGGGGCTCATGGGCGCGGCGCTTCTCGCGGGTTGCGGCGGGTCGGATTCAAATGCGATCAAGATGATCACCGAGGCGACATTCCCGCCTTACGAGTTCCTGCGCGGGCAGGAGATCGTGGGCATTGACATTGAGATCTGCCGGGCGGTCGCCCAGAAGCTCGGGAAGGAGTTCCAGGCGGAGACGGTCGACTTTGATTCGGTCATCCCGGCGGTAATCTCCGGCAAGGCGGATCTCGCGGCGGCGGGAATCACCGTTACCGAAGACCGCAAGCAGAACGTCGACTTCTCGATTCCGTATGTGAAGACGGGCATTGTGGTCATCTACAGGAAGTCGAATCCGTTTAAGGATGTCCAGCAGCTCAAGGGCAAGAAGATCGGCGTGCAGGGCGGCACGACTTCCGAGACCTATGTCTTGGAGCAGCTCAAGCAGGAGCCCGACCGCAGCCGCTCGCCGGCCGAGGCGTGTGCGGCGCTCAAGTCCGGGCGCGTCGAATTCGTGATTGCCGACATTGACCCGGCGAAGAACTGCGTGAAGGGCGAGGCGGATCTGGCGCTTTCCGACTTCATCACGTCCGAGGAGTATGCGGTGGCGATCCGTAAGGGTCAGCCGGAACTACTGGCGACGATCAACGCGACGATTGCCGAACTGAAGGCGAACGGCAAGCTTGCGAAATGGATTGCCGAGTTTACGGCCGAGTCCGATCAGTTGAAGGAAAAGTAAGGGAAATGTTCGATTGCCCGAACAAGCGAACAATCGAACAATCTGAACAATGTTCCAGTCTCTGCTAGACGACTTTCAGCTTTGCTTCGTCAAGAACGGGCGGTATGACTATTTGCTGAGCGGCCTCGGCGTCACGATTGAAGTGGCGCTTTCGGCGATCGTGCTGGGGCTGGTGATCGGCTTCCTGGTGGCGGTCGTCCGTTCGACGCACGACAAGTACGGGCGCTTTACGCTGCTGGATGCGCTCGCCAAGGTGTATCTCACCGTAATCCGCGGCACCCCGATGGTGGTGCAGCTGCTGATTACCTACTACATCATTCTCCGTTCGGTCGACTCGAAGGTGCTGATTGCGATTCTCGCCTTCGGCATCAATTCGGGCGCCTATCAGGCGGAAATCATCCGCGCCGGCATCACTTCGATCGACCCGGGGCAGATGGAGGCGGGCCGCGCCCTCGGCCTTTCCTACTGGCGGACGATGCTCCGCATCATTCTGCCCCAGGCGATCCGCAATGTGCTGCCGGCCCTCGGAAACGAGTTCATCGTCCTGATGAAGGACACGTCGATCGTGGGCTACATTGCGCTCATCGACCTTGCGAAGGGCGGGGACATCATTCGCTCGCAGACTTATTCGGTCTACCTTCCGTATTTGACCGTCGCGGCGATCTACCTCGTTTTGGTGATGACCTTCACTTGGCTCTTGGGCAAGCTGGAGCGGCATCTTCGCAACACTGGCGCGGAGGTCGTGCATAACGACTCGTGAGAGCGGCAAAGTAAAAGTGAAAAGTGAAAAAGTATGGCAGAGGCACTTTTAAAGATTGAAAATCTCAAGAAGTCGTTTGGCAACCTGGAAGTCCTCAAGGGGCTGACGACGACGATTGAGAAGGGCGAGGTCGTGGTGATGATCGGGCCCTCCGGCGGCGGCAAGTCGACGTTCCTGCGGTGCATGAATCTTCTGGAGCAGCCGACCGCAGGGTCGATTGTCTTTGACGGCATCGACATCGTTAAGGCCGACGAGAAGACGAAAAACCACGTCCGCAGCGAGATGGGCATGGTGTTTCAGCACTTCAATCTCTTCCCGCATCTTTCGATTCTCGACAACATCACGCTGGCGCCGCGGCTCGTTCGGGGCGTCGAGCGGGTGGCGGCCGAACGCAAGGCGATGGAGCTTTTGGAGCGCGTGGGGCTCGCGGAGAAGGGGAAGGCTTATCCGCAGCAGCTTTCGGGCGGGCAGAAGCAACGGGTGGCGATCGTCCGCTCGCTGGCGATGGAGCCGAAGGTGATGCTCTTCGACGAGCCGACTTCGGCGCTCGATCCGGAAATGGTCGGCGAAGTGTTGGATGTCATGAAGGACCTGGCCAAAAACGGCATGACGA
Source organism: Kiritimatiellia bacterium (assembly GCA_045598785.1). Lineage (GTDB taxonomy): Bacteria > Verrucomicrobiota > Kiritimatiellia > RFP12 > UBA1067 > UBA1067. Next base: position 4,043 of record JAZLMR010000029.1, on the reverse strand, counting down.
TGGTCGTCGTGACCCACGAAATGCGCTTTGCGCGCGATGTGGCGAGCCGGGTCCTCTTTCTGGAGGGCGGGCGCATCGCCGAGGAGGGGGCGCCGGCCGAGCTTTTCGGCAATCCCAGGTGTGATCGCCTCCAGGAGTTTCTTGGCAAAGTCAAACTGGCTTAAACCACAATCCCGAAAGGACAAACTATGAAACCCCGGAACATTCTCCTTGACTTTTCCCTCTTTGCTTTTTCCTTTTTGCTTTTGCTTTCCGGCTGCTCGCAGCGCTCGACCCTGACTGATGGTCGGTTCATCGTCGGCTTCGACGCCGACTTCCCGCCCTATGGCTACAAGGAGGGGGCGGAATACAAGGGCTTCGACCTGGACCTGGCGCGCGCGGTTTGCGCCAAGGAGGGCTGGACCTTTGTCGCCAATCCCATCAATTGGGACGCGAAGGACATGGAACTCAACTCGGGCGCCATCGACTGCATCTGGAACGGCTTTACCATGCAGGGTCGGGAAAAGGCCTACACCTGGAGCTGCGCCTATGTGGACAACTCCCAGGTGGTCCTCGTCAAGGCCGGCTCTCCGATCAAGACGCTTGGGGATCTGGCGGGCAAGACCGTGGGCGTGCAGACCGACACTCCGGTCCAGAAGGCGCTTTCGGGTGCGGATGAAGGCAATGCCGCGGCGGCCGCGCTCGGCAAGACCTTCAAGCGGCTGATTGTCGAGCCCAACTACAACCAGGCCGTCAACGAGCTCGAAGCGGGGGCGGTCGATGCGGTCGCGGTGGACATTGGCGTCGCCAAGAAGAAAATGGCCGATCTGCCCGGCAAGTTCACGCTCCTGAAGGAAATCGTGATGACCGAGACTTACGGCATCGGCTTCAAGCTCGGCAACGAGGAGCTCAAGAACCGGGTCGAGCAGGCGTTGAAGGAACTTGCCCAAGACGGCACGATGAAAAAGCTGGCCGCTCGGTACGGGATTGAGGAAAACTCGCTTATCCTGAAGTAAGGCTCGATTTTTGCCATGATGGAGATGCTGGCGGATTTGTTGCGGGGACTCGCGGTCAGCGTGGAGATCTTTCTCTGCACGCTGGCGGTGGCGTTGCCGCTCGGCTTCCTGATTGCGCTGGGGCGGATGTCGAAGCATCCGTGGGTCTCGTCGATTTTCCGCATCTATGTCTCCATCGTGCGCGGGACGCCGCTCATGCTGCAGATCATGTTCGTCTATTTCGCGCCCTACATGCTCTTCGGTCTTCCGCTGTCGAATTATCCGCGCTTTCTGGCGACGGTTGTTGCCTTTGGGCTCAACTACGCGGCGTATTTTGCGGAGATCTACCGCGGCGGCATCCTTTCGATTGACCGCGGGCAGACCGAGGCGGCGGTGGCGCTGGGAATGCCGAAGCGGATGTGCTTCATGCGCATTATCCTGCCGCAGGTCGTCAAGCGGGTTATTCCGGCGGTCGGCAATGAGGTGATTACGCTGGTGAAGGATACCTCGCTGGCGTTTACGATCGCCGTTACCGAGATGTTTACGATTGCCAAGCAGCTCGCCTCGGCCAACACGACGATGGTGCCGCTGGTTGCGGCCGGCATCTTCTACTATGTCTTCAACTTTATCGTCGCCCTGACGCTGGAGCGGATTGAAAAGCGCTTTGCGTATTATGACTGACCGGTCATGGGGCCGCTGATTCTATTTCTCACCACTTTCATCTGGGGCACCGCCTTTCTGGCCCAGAAGCTGGTCGGCGAGCAGCTGGGGCCGGTGGCAATCACCGTGTTCCGCAACGTGCTCGGCGGCGCCTTCCTGCTGATTGTGTTTGCCTGCCGGCGGCAGCGCTCGCCGCAGCCGCTGGGCCGTTCGGTCGTCTACGGCATTGCCTGCGGCGTGCCGCTCTTTGCGGCGATGCTCACGCAGCAGGTCGGCATCCAGTACACGACGCCCGGCATCTGTGCGTTTCTGACGACCAATTACGTGCTGTTCGTGCCGCTTATGGCGGCGGTATTGGCGCGGCAGCTGCCGACGCGGACGGTGATGGTTGCGGCGCTGCTGGCGTTGACCGGCACCTATTTCATCTGCGTGGGCGGAGCCGAGTTCGGCATCGGCCGCGGGGAGCTCTGGACGCTCGGGTGCGCCATGCTCTTTTCGGTGCAGATGCTGGTGGTGGACCGGGTGACGCGCCGTGGCGACGTGCTGGTCATCAGCATGATGCAGCTTTTTACCTGCATGGCGCTCGGCCTGCCGCTTTTGCTGCTGCCGTCCGAATGGTCGCGGCTGGCCGCCACTCCGGTGGCGACCCTGCGGGCGGCGATCTGGCCGATCGTCTACCTGGGCGTTTTTTCGAGCGGCATCGCCTACACGCTGCAGAATGTCGGCCAGTCGCGGACGCCGCCGGGAGTGGCGGCGATTATTCTTTCGATGGAATCGGTGTTCGGGGCGCTGGCCGGCTGGCTGGTGCTGGGAGATCTGCTTTCGTCCGGGCAGCTGCTGGGGTGTGCGCTGGTGTTCGTCGCCACGCTGCTGCCGCAAATCACGGGGGGGTCGAAATGAGTGCAAGACTTTGCATCGGAACGGTTCAGTTCGGCATTGACTACGGCGTGCAGGGCGCCACGAAGCCGTCGCTGGCGGCGGCGGTGGCGATGTTGGATTTCGCCACCCAAAACGGCGTCGACGCCATTGACACCGCCGACGACTACGGCAATGCCGAGGAGGTGGTCGGTGCGTTCGTGGCGCAGAAGACGCTGCCGCGCGATCGTTATGAGGTAATCACCAAGTTCGGCACGAAGGCGCTGGCGGGGCTGTCTTCGGCGGCGGTGTCGGCGAAGTTGCTGGAGTCGGCGGAAGGTTCGCTGCGGCGGCTCCATACCGATTATCTGGACGCCTACATCTGCCACGATCCGAACGCTGCCGGCGACGCGGGGGTGCTGGCGGCCATGCAAGCGGTGAAGGCGAAGGGGCTGGTGCGCAAGATCGGCTTTTCGGTTTATGAGTCGGAGGAGGCGATTGCCTGCAGCGAATGCGCGGGCACTGATTTCGTGCAGGGTCCGTTCAGCATTCTCGACCAGCGGCTCAAGAGCTCGGGGGCATTGGCGAAATGCGCGGCGAAGGGGATTGACATCCACACGCGCTCGGCGTTCGTGCAGGGGCTGATGCTGATGGCGGTGGCGGCGATTCCCGAACGCCTGGCCAATACCCGGCCTTTTGTCGAGCGGCTTGAACGGCGCTGTCGGGAGGCGGGCCTGACCCGGCGGGAGCTGGCGCTCGCGTATGTGCGCAGCCAGCCGGAGATTTCGCATCTGCTCTTCGGGGTCGACAACCTGACGCAGCTCAAGGAGATAGTCGTCGACTGGCAGCGGGAAATCCCGCCGGCTACCATCGCTGGAATCGCCGATGAGTTTACCGAGCTGGACCAGTCGATTTTCATGCCGAACAAGTGGGCGAAGTCGTGAGGGGAGGACTCGACGGCTGGAGTGCTCGTCGATCCCGCCGACCAGGGGTCGAACTGGCACCTCGCCGCCTATTTGATATAATATGACTTTATGCTTGACATCTGGGAGGAATTGCGGACGGATCGCGAAAGCGGTGCGCGGCGGCTGGTGGCCGAATACGGCAACCGGCTCTACGCCGCCGCCCTGTTCCTCTGCAAGAACGCCGCAGATGCCGAGGAACTGGTGTTCAGGACGCTTGAACAAGCGGTCCGGCACATCGCGCAGTACGAGCCGAAGGGGGAGTTCTTCTCTTGGCTGTACGTGATCATGCGCAATTTCCGCCTCATGGACTTGCGGAAGAGCGAGCCGGAGATTCTGCCGGTCGGTGCGCCGCAGGATCTGCCCGAAGTGCCGGATGTGAAACTTGCGGAAGCCCTGTCGTCCGTGGATGCGGAAACGGTCGGGGCGGCGGTGCGGAACCTGCCGGACTTCCAGTCGGAGGTGCTGGTGCTGCGGTTCCTCGAAGGGCGGAGCATGGAGGAGATTTCCGCGATGATCGGGATTCCCGTGGGAACGGTCAAGTCGCGGCTTCACAACGCGAAGGCCGCGTTGCGGGATGCGTTGGCGGAGT
>JAZLMR010000028.1:0-2137 GCA_045598785.1 Kiritimatiellia bacterium | reverse complement strand
CTGGCACGCGTTGCCCGCGCTGCGGCCGATCTTCGCGCCTTCGCCCGGAACGAGCTCGATCGCGTGGACCATCAGCCCGAGCGGGATCTGGACGAGCGGGAGGCAGTTGCCGACCGTCGCCTCGGCCTTCGGACCGTTCATGACCTTCATGCCCGGCTTGAGACCCTCAGGAGCGAGGATGTAGCTCTTCGCGCCGTCGGTGTACTCGATGAGGGCGAGATAGGCGCTGCGGGTCGGATCGTAGGCGATGTCCTTCACGGTCGCCTCGACGCCGAACTTGTTGCGCTTGAAGTCGACGATACGCATGCGCTGCTTCGCGCCGCCGCCGTGATGGCGGGTCGTGATGCGGCCCTGGTTGTTGCGGCCCGCGGTCTTGCGGACGGCCTTCGTCAGACTCTTCACCGGCTTCTTTTCGGTGATCTCCTCGAACGTCGCGGACTCGCGGAAGCGCATGCCGCACGAACGGGCTTTGTAATTCTTAAGTGCCATAGTCTTTTACACTCCTTACGCGAGCTCGATGCGCTCGCCGGCCTTGACCGTGACGATCGCCTTCTTCCAGGTCGCCTCCGTGACCGCCTTGCGCGTGCCGCGGATGTACTTGAGCCCGCCCTTCATGTTGGCGGTGCGGACCGCGAGAACGTGCACGCCGAACGCCTTCTCGGCCTCGGCCGCGATCTGCGGCTTGCGCGCATCCGGCGCGACCTCGAGGAGGTAGCGGTTCTCGGTCGAGAGCTGCGAACCCTTCTCGGTGATCAGCACGTTGAGGATGACGCCGTTGGTCTTAGCTTTAAGTTCCTGCTTCGTCATGACTGCCTCCCTTACTTGGCGATGCGCGCCAGGAGCGCGTCAAAACCGGCCTTGTCGCAGACGAGCTTGCGGTTCGCGAGAACCGTGTAGACGTCGAGCGCCTGAGCGGTCGAATAGTCGATCTTGGCGAGGTTGGAGGTGACGAGCACGACCGTGTCGTCGACTTCCTTCTGAACGACGACCGCCGTGCGGTCGACGCCGAGCTCCTTCAGGAACGCGGCCATCAGCTTCGTCTTCGGCGCCTCGAACTTGAACTCGTCGACGACGATCACGTCGCCCGCCACGAGCTTGTCGGAGAACGCACGCGCGAACGCGAGGGCCCACACCTTCTTGTTGAGCTTCTGCTCGTAGGAACGCGGCTTCGGACCGTGCGCCACGCCGCCGCCACGCCACACCGGGCTCTGACGGAAGCCCGCACGCGCGTTGCCCGTGCCCTTCTGCTTCCACGGCTTCTTGTTCGAACCCGCGACTTCGCCCTTGCCCTTCGTCGAGGCCGTGCCCGCGCGCATCGCGTTACGGATGGCGGTCACCGCGTCCTTGACGGCCTGCGCGCCCTTGTCGAGCGTCAGCTGCGCCTTGTCAAAGGTTGCTTCGATCTTCTTCATTACTTAGCCCCCTTCTTCGCCTTCGCGGCGATCGCGTTGTTCTTGAGGGACTTGCGGACGATCACGATGCCGTTGCGGGCACCCGGAACCGAACCCTTCACGAGCAGCGCGTTGTCCTCGGCACGGACCGCGACCACCTCGAGGTTCGTCGCCTTGCGGGTGACGTCGCCCATGTGGCCCGGCATGCGCTTGCCCTTCTCGATCCAACCCGGGAGGTCGCGCGCCGCGAGGCCGCCCGTGCGGCGCTTGGAGTGGCCGCCGTGGGTCATGTTGCCGCCCGCGAAGTTGTAGCGCTTCAGGACGCCGGCGAAGCCCTTGCCCTTGGTCACGCCCGTCACGTCGACGAACTTCACGCCCTCGAAATTCGAAACGGTGACCTTGTCGCCCACCTTGAGCTCCTGGTCACCGTCTTCCATCGCGAATTCCCTGAGGACCTTCATCGTCTCGACTCCGGCCTTCTCGAAATGCTTCTGCTGGGCCTTGGCGAGGCGCTGCGCCTTCTGCGCGCCGAAACCGAGCTGCGCCGCGACGTAACCGTCCTTGTCAAGGGTCTTGAGCTGGACGACCGGGCACGGACCGCACTCGATGACGGTCACGCACGTGCGCTTGCCGTCGGCGTCATACACCTGGGTCATTCCGATCTTCTTACCGATCAAACCTTCCATGACACCCTCCTATCAGACCTTGATGGTGATGTCGACGCCAGCCGGAAGGTTGAGCTTCTT
>JAZLMR010000027.1:0-49878 GCA_045598785.1 Kiritimatiellia bacterium | reverse complement strand
GCTCGCGAGGACCCTCGCCCTCTACTTCTTCGCGAAAAGCGGCATGTCAAACTGCCAAGCATTCAAGGAGAAGATGCAGGCGAATCCGGACCTGGCATTCGACCTCGTCATGGGAAAGGAGGTCTAAAGTAAATCACCATGAAAAGATAATTGACTGCCCTCGGGGCGTTGAAGTATAATTCCGCGCAAGGAGGGCGATTATGCAGAAAGGACATTGGCTGGGGCGGCTGGGGCTGGCCTTGGCCCTGGTGACGGTGGCGTTGGCGCCGGCCTCGGCGGCGACGAACGAGGGATTCAAGTTGTTTCTGTGGGTGGAGCTGATCGGATTCGACCGGACGCAGGCAGACTACGGCGTGAAGCAGTATCTGGACAATCTCGGACGAATTCCGAACGCGATCACGCTGCTTTTCCAGAACGACAATCTTTTTCGCTGCTATGACCCCAAGGAGTCGGAGGATTTTACGCTGCCGCCCAATTGCTGCGCCTACGGCGGCCGCCCGTTCAATCGGCTGCGCAAACGGCAGGCGTGGAAGGCGAGCGAGCTGAAGGGGCTGGTGGCGGAGCTCAGGCGGCAAGGAGTGGCGGATGTCTTTGCCTCCTTCTTTTGGTACAAGGACATGCCGATTTCCAAGGAACATAACGACCAGGTGATTGCGCACCTGGTGCCGTTTCTCGTTGACTTCGGCTTTACGGGCTATCATGGGGCGGACGGCTATGCACCGCCTTGCCACTTCAACCTCGAATGCGAGCGCGCGGAAGACCGGCCGAAAGTGGCCAAGGCGCGCGCCGCGCAGTATGCCGCGAATTGGCGCGACATCATCGCGGCCCTGCACGCGAAGGGACTCAAGTGCTGGATGAACACGACCTGGACGCTGGATCCCTACGAGGCACTGCTGCGCTATGGCGTCGACTACCGGTCGCTGGCGGATGCGGGGTTGGACGGCTTCATCGTCGAATCCTCGGCGGCGGGCATTACCGTGATCGGCGGGCCCAAGCCCAACACGGCTTCGCGCATCGACAAGTCCACCGCCATGCTGATGCGGCTCAAGGCCTGTTGCCCGAACACGCCGCTGGTGCTGTTGCATGGCATCAACGACGGCAACGAGCAGTGGAGCGCCCTCAAGCACGCGCGTTCGGCGTGCCGCAGCGAAATCATGGCGCTCGGCAATGTCTTCTATGGCAATCGGCGCGCCCTTGACGGCTATCTCTGCTGTCTGGCGGACGACATTCCCGCCGCCGACTGGAAGGAGATCCTGGCGCTCTACGATTCCACGCGGGTGCCGGCCGTCGAACCGCTGGGGTTGCGCGTCGTCTGGTCGGATCCGGCGTTTCGCGCCGAGTTTGACGAATGTTCGGTGACGCTTGACTGTTCCTCTAATACTTTCCTTTGGGAGACGCTGCGGCGAGGGGCGGTAATTCATTCGTCGATTTCGGTTGCGGACGCGCTTAAGGACAAGGACATTCCGCTGATGATCATCAATCCCAAGTTCTTCCCCAAAGCCGAACTGGACGCGCTGACGAATCGTTATGCGCCGGTGCAGGTCGTGGGGCTCGGAGCAATTCCGCCGGATACCGCGCCTTACATCAAGCTGCCGCCGGAGCAATTGCATCTGACGGGCATGCCCGACGACAACTCGGGTCATTTTACCTGGGAGATTCCCGAGAACAAGCCGCCGGCGTGTATTTTCGAGCGTGCGGCGGGGGACGAAAACTGGATTATTCCGATCGTCAAGCCGCTGCAAAGGGAATTGCGAGTCTTTGGCTATCGGATGGCGAATGGCCGGCTGGCCCTGTTCTGCCGCAGTGAAGCCGATCAGTACCTAGACGCGCAAATTGCCATCGACTTGCCGATTACGGATGTGCTGGTGCATTCGGATTTTCCCACCAAGCCGTTGAAGACGATCTTGCATGGCAAGGTGGCGCCGATGGACACGATGTTCTTTTCGGTCAAGGAGCGGGAGTCGATTGAAGTGTCGCCCGCGCCGATTCCCTGAGCGATGGCGGCGGGGAGCGAGCAATTCAGGCAGATGTCAGTTGTAAACCACTAAGGAGAAAAGACTATGAACGGATTCAGGATGGTGACGGGGATCGCGTTGCTGGCCAATGCGTCCGCACTGGCGGAGTCGTATGTTTGGGACGGTGCCGACGGCTCGTCGACACTGGGCCCGGTAACGGTTGAAAAAGCGTCGGGCGTGGCGAGCCTGACCGGCTCGAACTCCAGCTGGGCGTATGCGGGCGAATCGTCTTATGCCTCGCTGGTCGGCATTGACCTTTTGTCCGCGACCACGCTTTCGTCGCTGACGGTGGCCGACGGTGTGGATTTCAAGGCGGCAGCGGGTGCCTTGGATTCGGGTGCCGGTGCCTGGCCGGCGACGATCATCGTTAATCATGCGCGGGCGACCTTTGTCGCTTCGGTCGAGAACCCGATCGTGTCCGCCGCCACGATTTCGGGCGCGGCGGGCGTGGTGGCGTTCACGGGCGACGGCAGCGGCGGCATTGAGATGGAAGAGGCGACCTACGCGGTCGAGGGGGCGATTGCGAACGACTGGAGCATCATCATTCGGAACACGCGGCTTTCCGACCTCACGGCGGTTTCCGGCATGTTTCGCGCTACCTATGCGGGCAAGGGCTACTTCTTTGAAAACGACGGCAATGCTGCGAGCGTTCAGATTCAATATCGTTCGGGCAGTTCGATGCTCGGGGTGATCATTGACTTCAAGCAGGAAGGAGCGGACATTCGGTTGCGTCGGCGCGTCTCGACGGCCATTTATTCCACGACCAGCAATCCCGGTTACGAAGAGCCGGGTTCGTTCAAGTTCATCATCACGGAAAACGGCGGTGCGGGTTCGAAAATCTATCCGGTGTCCAGCACGGGAGCCGAGTGGAGCACCTATTGGTACGCTACCGACTTGACGCTGGAGTTTAAGAGCATGCCGGGGAGTTACACGCTTTCGCCGAAGGTGGAGTTGACGACGGCGAGTGCGCTGACCGGCGACAGTCATGCGCGGGTCGAGTTTGGCGACGCCCAAGGCTCGCCCATCGAGGCTACGGTGAGCAACAAGGGTGCCTTTACCGGCGCCGAGGCGGTGGTCATTTATCCGAATGCCGAGGTGACCTTGACGGCCGAGGGCAACAGCAGTTCGGGTTATGGCCTCACCGGCAGTGATGCGTGGTACGTGCTGAAGCCGGGGGCGAGGCTTAAGTCAATGCGCGCTTTCAGCATCGGCGGTTGGCAGGGTGTGGAACTTGGTGCGGGCGCAGAATGGCAACAGCTGGGGTCGTCTACTTATCTTTCCAAATTGAAGTATAATGGCGGCGCCAAGACGATGGGTGACCTCAATATCGGCCAAGGGTACAATCCCTCGATTAAGGTTGACGGCCAAGGCGATTCGTCGGTACACGAGGGGGCGATTCGGGTTTATACCTATACTCGCTGACGACCACTTTTGACATTGCCAGCCAAGGGACGCCCTGGGCGGACTACATCGTCACGAGCGGGATTGCGGAGTTGGTCGCCGGCTCCAACAATGACATGAAGTTCAAGAAAGCCGGTGACGGCAAGCTGCGGGTGGACGGGCCGATAACGGCGACGCGCTATCCGTTCCAGCTGCACGCCGGAACGCTGGAGCTGGGAGCGACCGGCGTTGCTGGCCCGGCGTTGAATTTGGTCAGCAAGGGCGACTCGACCTTGGCTTGCGCGGAATGCTCGACCAATGCCATCGGCAATCTGACGCTGGAGGCGAATCTGACGCTGGAGGTGAAGTACAGCGGCTCGCTGTCCATCGGCTCGATTTCGGAATGGGCCGACGAATATCCGGAGGTGCGGCTGGAGATCATTGCCGAAGACGACGCCAGCGTCCGAATCGGCACCTCGGCTGCCGACTTGCCGGAATCGGTTCGTCAGCGGATGCGCCTCAATGGCGAAAAGTGTCAGGTCAATGCCGACGGTTACGTTGAGTATCAGCCGCGGACCGGCATGTTGTTGCGGTTCAAATGAGCAGGAAATGGGTGTGCTTGGCGCTGGTCGCCGGGCTGGGGGCGGCCGGCCGGGGGCAAGCGCTGTCGGTGGGCGACGATCCGCGGTATGATCTGCTGCCGGGCATGTCGTTTTCGTTGCGAGTCCGGTTTGATCGGCTAGATCATGCGGCGGGGAATGTGATTGTCGTCCGTCGCGGCGCTCGGTCGGATGAAATCGGCGGATATAATCTGGCGGTTGAAAATCCGATGAATGGCGGTCGGTTCGCCTTTCAGATCAATCTGGAAGGTAATCCCGAGCCGTTGGTGAATCTTGCCCTGCCGGCGGTCCGGTCGGCAAGGGCGGTGGAAACGAATGTTTGGTATGAAGTCACGGCCGGCTGGGACGGCCGGCAGACTTTTTTGGTGGTCAACGGCGAGCGGTCGGAACAGGCGCGTTCGGGTCCGACGACGAGGTTGTGCGGGCCGTTCTTCGTCGGACCGGTGGACGGCAGTATCGAGGACTTTGTCTTCCATGCGCCCGCAGGTGGCGAGAAGTTGCCGGGCGAACCGTGGCTGGTTCCAGGTTTTGCGGTCGGCTGCACGGTAACCATGGCGGCGTTGCCGCATGCGGACGGCACGATTCTGGAGATGCCGGGGCAGTATCGCCTCGGCTGGTTTGCCCGTGAGCAGGTCGACGGTTGCAAGGATCGGGGCTTTGCGTTCTCGCTCTGCTTGGACGGGAAGTGGAGCCCGCCCTGCGAGTATTTGATGAACTTCCGCGAGAATCCGATGGAAGCGGGGCGGCGGTATGATGTGGTGGCGACCTGGGACGGGCGCTCGGCAAGACTGCTGGTCGATGGTTGGGCGGGTGAGGGCGCCAAGTTGCGAACGGGACGGATTGCCGCGCCCGGTGGTTCGCTGCGCGTCCATCCCTTCCGCGGGCGGGTGGAGGACATCCGGTTCCGGGCCGAGCCGTCGGCAATGCCCTGGCTGGGCGGGTTGCATACACCCGGTCCTCTGCCGCGCGCCGGGCAGCCATTGGTGCTTAAAGGGCGACTGGAGAATCGCGGCGGCAGTCCGCTGGAAGGGGCGGAGCTGGTGATCTCGGCGACCGACGGCACGGTGGTGTCGCCGGCGTGCCGGCAACTGGAGCCTTTGGCGCCGCATGCGGAACGCGAGGTTTGCTGGCAAGTGGAACGCCTGCCGGAAAACGGCATTGAATTTACGATTGAGGTGCGCAAGGACGGTCGCTCGCTATGTCGGCGGCTTCGACGGGTGATGGTTCTGCCCGCCCAGGATCCCGACTGCTCGGCGGTCGCGTTTCAACCGCCGGTTTCCGGGCGCACGACTTATTATGTCGACGCTGCCGAAGGCGACGATGCCCGGGCGGGAACTTCGGAGGCGACGGCCTGGCGGACTTTTGCGAATGTTCGGGGCCTGGTCTTGGGGCCGGGGTGCCGGTTGCTGCTGAAGCGGGGGTCGGTCTTTGACGAAGAGCTGGTGGTAACCGTGCGCGCGGCGGCCGAAGATTGGGCGGAGATCGGCGCCTATGGGGTAGGGGCGCGGCCGCAGATCCGTCGTAATCGGCATCTCCTTGACCGTTGTGCCTATGCCTTGAATCCGCGATACCTGGTGGTGCGAGAGCTGGTGGTGGCCGACGCGGCGATTGGCTTTATGTGCCGGATGACGGAGCCGGCGGCCGGTAATCTGCTCTTTGAGCGTTGTCTTGCGCATCATATCGAAGGACTATACCGATTTAATTCGCACGGTATTCCGGAATGGCGGGATGTGCACAATCCCGAGGCCGATGAATCGGGCGGTTTCGTCGTGGTCGGTCCGGAAAACCGGCAAGTCGTCCTGCGGGACTGCGAGATGTATCAGTGCTCGGCCGGCTTTATCCTGAACCGCGGCCGCAACCTCACGGTTCAGCGCGTCTATTGTCACGATGCGGCGATCCCGAACACCTCGCCGCATCCGTTCTTCGCCGGCAATTCGCGGAGTTGCATTTTGGATTCGGTCTTTGACGCCTCGGGCTATCAGGCGTCATGCGGCACCATGGGCATTATGGTGTCCGAGCAGCAATGCGTCAGTCTGCGCAATGTCTTCTTCTTGAATATGCCCGACACGGATTCGTGGGACGAGGGAGCGATCGATTTCGAGGCGCTGGGCGAGAACACGGAGATCGACCACTGCACCTTCCGCAACAATGCGGGCGCGGCCATCGAGGTGCTTTCGCCCGGTCTGGCCCAGACGAAGAACCTGCGAATCACCGGCTGTCGTTTCTTCGGCAATAATTTTGCGCATAAGTTGGGGCCGGCGGAAATCGTAGTGTCCGGCGGTTCGGCCAATCGGGAGCTAGATTGTTCGACGGGCTATGTGGCTGGCAATGGCGCCGTTCTGAATTCGGGCGTTGCGTTTTTCACGAATCGGGCGACGGTGACCAGTTCGGACTGGGTGGTGAAGGACAATCGCGAATTTGATTCGGCCGCCGCGTTGGCGCAGGCCTTGCCGTATAACGAGCCGCCAACGGTGGCGGCGGGCGAGGAGATCTGGACTGATTCCCTGCGGGCGCAGTTGGTGGCGGCAGTTGGCGACGACGGGCTTTCCGGGCGCGAAGTCGCGGTTCGCTGGGAGTCGTTGGAGGGTCCGGCGGCAGTGACGCTGGAATCACCGACCCGAGCGCAGTCGGCGGTGCGGCTACCGGCGGTTGGCGACTATCGTTTTCTGGTAACGGCCGATGACAGTCAGTTGTGGCGCTCGTCGCGGACGGCGGTGCACGTCTTGCCGAAAGGGCTGACCACCGTTCGGGCCTGGGCGTTTGCGCGTGACCATGACCTGGAGGGCTGGTCCTATTCCGGACTGGGCACGGAATTTGAAAAGTTCGAGCGGCGCATCCGGCCGACGGTATCGCACCCGGTTCATGATGTCGGCGGCGACTATTGGGTCGTCGCCATTCGGGACTCGCAATCGGCCATGCTGATCTCGCCGGCGGGCATCGGACTGAAGTCCGGTTCCGGGCGGCCGGTCGTCCGGCTTCGGATGCAGAACCGCACGAATGCGCGGAAGTTGTCGGTGGCGTGGAAAGCGCTGGATTCGGCGAGCTTGGCGGCGCAAGATCAGGTTGAAGTCGATCTGGTGCCGCAGGATTCGCAAGATCGCGTCTATGAGGTTCAGCTGCCGACGGGTGTCCGGGTCGACCGCTTGCGGCTGATGCCCGTTGCGACCGTGCCGATTACCGGAACGCTGAGGATCGACTACGTGTGGTGTGGTTTGGCAAAATGAACGAATGAAACGGAGGATGATGATGGAGTTAAGGATTGGGGCAGCGTTCGCGGCGATCGGTCTGATGGGAATGGTTTCCGTGCGGGCGGCGGAGCTGGAGGTGTTCGACAACGGCGACTTTGAGGCGTCGGATCGGTTCGGGGTGCAGGGCAAGGTGGAGATTGCCCGCGGATATGGCTTTAACGGCAATGGCGGTGCGCGCATCCGGGGCCATGAGAAGACGGTGTTCAAGATTCCGCTGAAGACGCGCTTGCAGCTCAAACAGGGCAATCGCTATGTCTTTTCAATGGACGTTCGCAACAATAACGATTGTCGGCGGCGCGCGGGCGGCGCGCTGGCAGATCAGATTGCGCTGGAGGTCTACGACGCGAAGCAGGGGAAGTTCCTGGAGAGTTATTACGGTTGCTCCTACGAAGATCTGGACGGCGGCTGGCGGCACGAGCGGCTTTCCTTTGTCCCGCAGCGGGACCTGGACTCGGAGCAGGTCGAGTTGCGTTTCTTCGTGTTGATCGAAGCGCAGCCGCGCAAGGCGAATTCGCCGGGGCCGGAGGAAGACTATGTGGATTGCGACAACGCGCGGTTCGAATCGGCGGAGCCAATCTGGCGGTTTTGCAACACCTGGCCGACGCATAACCGGATCTGGAAGGAGACGGGTCGTCTTCGCGCTTATTCCTCGTTCGTGGGACCGTTTTTACGGGAAGGCGCGAAGGTCGAATACGAGCTGGAACTGATTGCGGAAAGCGGAAAGCTCCTGGCGACGGCCGTTCCCGAGGAGGATCGCGGCGTGCTCACGGCCGCTTTCGGCCCCATCGACCATACGGGGGCCGCGACCTTGGCGGCGACCATCCGGCAGGACGGCAAGGTGGTGGCGCGCAATTATCGGGCGGTGACGGTGACGCCGGAATACCGTCCGCAGGCCGGCGAGATTGTCGTGACCGAATCGGGCGTCGCCATGGTCGACGGCAAGCCGTTCATGCCGCTCGGGTTCTATTCGCACTTTTCCGACCGTCAGCGGTATACGGCGGCGGAAGTCGAGGGGCATTTTCAGCGGCTGCAGGCGGCGGGCTTCAACCTGCTGGTCGATTACGACACCTGGACGCTGAAGACGAAGGCAGATAGGGATTGGTTCTATGGATTGTGCGAAAAATATGGCTTGCGGGTCTTGGCCGGCGAATTCGCGTCCGACTGGCGCAATCAGTCGGCGATTCCGCAATCGGGCGAGAAGGCGAAGGAACTTGCCAAATACCGGCCGATCATCGGCTGGAATCTGCACGACGAGGCGCGGGAGAACGGCATTCCGGGACTGGAACTTTCACGTCGGGCGCTTAATGCGGTGACGCCCGGGCATGTCACCTGGGGCTGCAACATTTTCGCGCCGGAGCCGTATCTGCCGACGGTGGATGTTCAAGGCGGCGACGATTATCCGGTGCGGGCGGGCGGAGGAACGCTTGCGGGAATGGCGGCGCGGATGCGCGCGGCGGCGGCCTGTCGTCCGGCGCTCGCCTGGTATGCTCCGCAGTCGTTCAACTGGGGCAACTATCAGCACGGAACGGATGCGCTGACTTCCAAGGAGACTTACGAACGGCTGGGGCGCGAACCGACGGAAAACGAGGTGCTGGCGGGGGCGCTCACCTATGCGTCTTATGGAGTTTCGGGTTTCATCTTCTATTCGTACTATGACATTTTCAAGGGGCCTTTTCCCGAACGCCCGGCTCAGCGCTGGGAATTGCTGAAGCGGGTGGCGGCGAC
Organism: Kiritimatiellia bacterium; assembly: GCA_045598785.1. GTDB lineage: Bacteria > Verrucomicrobiota > Kiritimatiellia > RFP12 > UBA1067 > UBA1067. The sequence goes on along the minus strand of JAZLMR010000027.1, from coordinate 40,890 downwards.
CATGCGTTCGCTGGAGCCGTTTATCACCTCCGGGCGGCGGATCATCGAGTTGCCGCATGCGGACGCCAAGGACGAGACGCGGGTGGTCGTATTGCGCGACGCGAGGGATGAGGTGCGGGTATTGGTCTTGGGGCTGGGCAACGAGCATGCGTCGACCTTCCGGCTGCCGACGCGGTTTCGGGCGCTCAAGAGCCGTTGCGGGTTGACGACGACGACGGGAAATGGCTATGCTTTCCATGGAGGAGCGATTTCCGGTGACGTTTTGGAGTGACATGACGGCGGCTGAAATCGAGCGTCGCGCCCAGGCGGTGCCGGTCGAGGAACGACCGGTTCCGAGCAGCCGGTTTGCGGGTTTCGGCAGTTTTCTCGGCATTTACGGCGGCGAGCACATCGCCGCGACTGAATTTGTGATCGGCGCCTTGCTGGTCACTTGGGGCGTGAAGGCGACGGAACTCATCTTCGGGCTCGTTGTCGGCAACTTGCTGGCGGCATCCTCGTATGCGCTCGTCACGGCGCCGATTGCCGTCGATACGCGGCTGACGCTCTTCGCCTACTTGCGGAAGGTGACGGGGCCGTGGTTCCAGCGCGTCTACAACGCGACCTGGGGAACGGTGTCGATCATCTGGGCATCGTCGATGATGGCGATTTCCGCGACCTCCCTTAAGGCGGCCGTCGGTCTTCCCGTGCAGATACACTGGTATCCGACGAGCGGAGCGTGCGTCACGCTGACGCTGGCGCTAGTGGCGGTGACCGTGGTCGTTTCCGCCTATGGATTCAGGGGCGTGGTGCGCTTTTCGTCGCTGTGCGTGCCGTGGATGGTGGCGATTTTCTTCTGCGGCGCGGCGATCGGCGTGCCGATGCTCGCGCGGTGGTCGAATTTCGGTCCGGTCGAGGGCGTCGGCGGGTTCCTGCGGCTTTTGGAGACGCAGGTCTTTAACGGCACGGTGCCGGTCGGCGGCGTGCACCTCACCTGGGTGCATGTCGCGGCGTTCGCGTGGATGTGCGGATTCGTTTATCACGTGGGGCTGAACGACATGTCCATCTTCCGTTTTGCGCGGCGGAGTTCCTACGGCTGGGTGGGGCTGTTCGGCATGTTCCTCGGGCATTTCTTCGCCTGGATTTGCGCGGGCGTCATGGGCGCGGCGGCGGCCGGGGCGCTGAAGACGAATCTGGCGCAGCTCGACTCGGGCGCAGTGACCGAAGCCGTGCTCGGCTGGTCGGGGCTCTTCGCCGTCGTGGTCGCGGGCTGGACGACGGCCACTCCGAACATCTACCGCGCGTCGCTCTCGTTTGCGACATTCTTCCCGAAGGCCACCCTGCGCCAGTTGTCGTTCGGCGTCGGGGCTGTCATCGCCGTCATCTCGTGCTTTCCGGGGGTGATGCGCATCGACATGATCGCCAATGCGGCCGCGCTGCTGGTGCCGTCGGTGGGCGCGATCTGCCTGGTCGAGCACTGGCTGTTCCCGCGTTTCGGGATGGTGCGACACTGGAATCTGTACGCCGGACGGAAGCTCAACCCGGCGGCGCTGCTGGCCTGGGCCCTTGCCTCGCTCTTCGCGCTTTGCGGCGTGCTGGGCAACTGGATACATCCGTTTTTCCTGCCGATTCCGACGTTGGTCGTGGCAGGCGCGAGCTATTGGCTGCTGGCGTTCCTGATGGGGGCGAGGCGGCCAGTTCCGCCGGACGTGCGGAAGGATGTCGACGCCGTCGAGGCGCGGATTGTCGAGCTGGCCGAAGCTGCGGCCGGCGCGGTTTCCGACGGTCGCTCGGGCAGCGGGGGAATCGTTCGGCTGCTTCGGGGGTTGGCGTGGGCTTCGCTGGCGGCGTTGGTGGCCCTGCCGTGGTTGGGCGCGGATTCGTTCCGAGTGACGTCGGTGGTCTGCACGGCGGCATATTTCATTCTGGCCGGAACGGCGGCGCTTGCCGAGAGGGGAAAAAGGACTGGAAAATGATTCGCAAGGGATTTACGATGAAGCTCAAGCCGTCAGCCGGGGAGGAGTACGCCCGTCGGCACGCGGCGATCTGGCCGGAGATGAAGGACATGATCCGCCGTTTCGGCGGGCATAACTATTCGATTTTCATCGACGAGTCGTCGGGCGTTCTCTACGGTTACATTGAACTCGAGGATGAGCAACTGTGGGCGGAGAGCGCACGGGATCCGGTCTGCCATCGGTGGTGGGACTACATGGCGCCGCTGATGGACGTCAATGCGGACAATTCGCCGGTGACCGTCGACCTCAAGCCCGTGTTTCACCTTGACTAAGGGCGCATCGGCTCGGCATCCGGCAATAGACAGGGAATCTGGCGCATGAAGGGAAAAACGATATCGGTTGGCCTGGTGCTGATGGCTCATGTCGCGCTTGGCGCGGCACCGGAGGTGCGTTGCATCGGGCACGCCGATTCGATCGCCCGCGTGCGGCGGGTCGGCGACGGCGTCTGCACGATCGGCGAGATCGCGACGGGCGCGGTGCTGCGCGTGGACTTCTGCCTCCGCCCCGAGCCGGGCAGCGACATCCGCTGTCGGATCGAGTTGCCGCCGGCCGCGCGGTGGGACGGGCGGATGTGGGGTGTCGGCAACAGCGGCTGGGCGGGGCGCTTCCTGCCGATCTCGCAGTTCTCGGCATGGGGGACGGCGGTGGCCACCACGGACCTCGGGACCGCGGCGTACACCGAAAACGGCAAGTCGAACGAAAGGGTTTGGCCGGATTGCGTGCGGCGCGACTACGACTGGCGCGCGACGCATCTGATGACGGTTTACGCCAAGCGCATCGTCGAGGCGTGCTACGGCCGTCCGCCGAGCCGCTGCTACTTTGACGGCGGATCGTGCGGCGGACGGCAAGGCATTGGGGAGGCGATTCGGTTCCCGGAGGATTACGACGGCATCATCGCCCACATGCCCGGCAACAACCCGATCTGCAACGAGGTGGACGACTTCATCCTCTGGAAGCTGACGCACGACGAGACGGGCAAGCTGCTTTTCACGGAGGCCGAGATGCACGCGGTCTCGGATGCGGCGGTCGCATACGGCGCCTCGCGGACCGAACGTCCGTTCTCGGGCAAGGTCCTCGCGGACCCGTTCTTCACGGCGGACGACGTCGAGGGTTTCCTGTCGCTTGCCGCGGAGAAGGCGCCGCGGCTCGCCGATCCCGATCTCCGCTCGCGGCTCCGGCGGCTTTTCCTCGGCACGAAACACCGGGGTCGGCAAGTGACCTACGGCAAGATCCCGGGCTCCTACTTGGGTGACGAGATGCGGCGGACGTGGCACGCCTACTTCCCGCAGTTCCTCCGCCGCCGCGGGCTGACGCGGGCGACCGCCACGCTGGACGACTTGGACGAGTTCGTTCGCCTTTACGCGCCGACCTACAATGCGTGTTCGGACGATCTGGAGGCTTTCCGCCGTCGCGGCGGCAAGTTGATCGTAACGCCCGGACTTGAGGACCAGACCGATCCGCCCCGTGCGCAGATCGCGCATTTCGAGCGTGTCGTCGGCCGGTTGGGCGGCGACCTTTCCGCGGCGCTCTCGTTTTATCGCGTGTTCCCCGTTCCCGGATGCGCACATGGCGGCGGAAAAGGCCGCATCATCACGATTCCGCCGGATGGGCCGGCGGTCTGGCGGCTGATGATCGACTGGTGCGAGCAGGGCGTCGCCCCCGAGCGGTTTATGGTGCCGTGGAAGGACGCGGGCGTCGACATCCCCGTCGCGCCTTATCCGAAGCGGCTCGTGCAGGATGACTGTGGCAACTGGATCGAGCGGACGTTTGACCGCTCGCGGACGCCGAGCGTCGATCCGTTCTATCTGCAGTGCGAGACCCGGTTGCCCTTGGGGTTGCAAGGAGAGTAAGGCCATGAAGGTGAAAATGCTGTCGTTGTCAGTTGTTGTCATTGCCTCCGTCAGTGTCGCGGCAATGCCCGATCGGACGCCGGAAAACGTCGCCAGATACAAGGATATCTGCCGGGCATATCTTAAGCAGGACGTGAAGGGCATGTACCGGTCGCCCGCAGGGGTGCTGAAGCATCCGTTCATAGTGCCTGGCGCGGCCTATGACTTGCAGCTCTGGGATTGGGATTCATGGCTGGCGGGCATAGCCTTGGAGCGTCTGATCCCCGGGGAGGCGGTCGACGCGCGGCGGGAACTGCAGTCGCATCTTCGGGGGTGTGTTCTCAATTTTCTTGATTACGCCGGAGATGGCGGGCGGGTGCCGATTTGCCTGATGCCGGCCGGAGTCCCGTTTTGGGCGCATCCGGAGGCGACGGGCATCACGGCTAACATGCACAAGCCGTGTCTGGCGCAGCAGGCCGAGCACATTGTCCGGGCGTACGGAGGCGAGGCGGCGTGGCTGAAGGAGGGCTTCTCGGCGTTGCAGGCGTTTGTCAACCGCTACCTCAACCATTATCGCCATCGGGAGACCGGGCTTTGCTTTTGGATGAATGACGAGGCCATCGGCGTAGACAATGATCCGGCGACTTTTTATCGTCCGAACCGGTCGTCGGGTTCGATTTACCTGAATTGCCTGATGTATGCGGAGTTGCAGTCCATGGTCTATCTTTCCGACCGGCTGGGGAAGCCCGAGGTCGGGCGTTATTATGCGCAGGAGGCCGAGGCGCTCGGGCAGGCCATTCGCCGGCATTGCTGGGATCCGCGTGACGGCTTTTATTATAGTGTTGACCTGGGGCTGTTGCCGCGCTCCGAAGATGCGCAAGGCCTTCACAGTGGGCAACCGCGCAGCTACGACTGCCTGATCCAGCGGCTGGATGTCTGGAGCGGGTTTCTGGCGCTGTGGAGTGGGGTCGCCACGCCTGACCAGGCCAGGGAAATGGTCGAGCGCCATTACCGCGACCGTCGTCGCTTTAATGCCCCGGCCGGGATCCGCACGCTGTCGCCGTTGGAGAAGATGTACGATCTTCGGGCCAGCGGCAATCCGTCGCCGTGGCTCGGGCCGGTGTGGGGCGTTGCCAATTGGATGACCTTCAGGGGCTTGGTTCGCTACGGCTTTATGGAGGATGCCAGGGAGCTGGCGGAGAAGACCGTCTTGCTGTTCGGGCATGACCTTGAAGCGAATGGATCGCTTCACGAATGCTATATGCCGGAAAGCGGGGAGCCGGTGCTTAATCCCGGTTTCCAGGGCTGGAATTTTCTCGTCATCGACATGATCGAATGGCTGGATGGTGCGCAGCGGTGACGAAGCGTCGGCTGGCAGCGGCATTGGCAGTTTTGGCGGGTGCCCATTGCGCTCAGGGGGCGCAGGCGGAGTCGGTTGGCTTCAGGGGCCGGGTGGATACGCGAATCGGTATGGGGAAATCGCGACCGTTATTTTGTTCGCTACGGCGAAGCGAATATTACGAGCGGAACGAGGCGGAGATATTTACCTGCGGCGTGTCCTATTGCTTTTGAATATGGTGGCGCTTTAAGGCTTCCTTCTCGGTCGGGCTGGCGGCTTGTCCTTGCGACCGGGCCGACTTCCGACGTCCGACTTCCGCGGTAGCGCCGACTTCCGACGACCGATGACCGACTTCCGCGCGATTAATTGGCGCTCCGCGCTTTGAAATCGCTAAGCCTTTCGCGGCGCGACTTTGGCGCTTCGCTTTTCCCTCGCCCGTCGGATGTCGCTTGTCGGAAAGTCGACCGTCGGGGCCTGTCCCCTATGGTGCCAAGAATTTTCGCAATGAATTCTCATTTTGGCGCTCTTCGGGCCTTCCCGGCGCGAAGCGAGCAGGCGACGGCGGAAGGCGAGCTTCCCGCCCAGAGCCGACATTGCGCGGTGAAACCGAGAAAAGGGGAACTCGGCCGCGCGGTTGAAGAGCGCAAGAGTTACGCCTTGATGGCTATTTGGCGGCGCGTCCGCTATTGAGGGCCGGAAACGGGTGGAAGGGGTCAACGGTTTGCAATCGCACCCTGTCGCTGGGTTAGGATTTGACTTTGGTTCAAGTTCGGTGCTATAATGTAAGAAATTTTAGGGGGGGGGGTAAATAGTTCAAGTTATCCCTCTGTCCTAAAATTACAACCCGCGACAGGAGTGATGTTATGGCAATGGTTTCGTTTGGCCGTTTTGCAATCGGCGTGATGACGGCGATGTTGGCTGCGGTGACTTTGGCGGCGACTGATTACAGTAAAAGCGGCACCGTGCTGACGGTAACCGTGCCGGAAGGCGAGACGAATGAATTTGAATCGACTTGGTTTACGGTAGATTTGACCGATATCGTCAAGGCCGGGCGGGGCGGCCTTCGGATGACGACCAACTTGAGCGCCTACGAGGGCGACATCCATGTCGACGCGGGCACTTACGTTTTCGTTGACAATACCGGGCTCGGCAAGCTGGGCTCCTTTAATAAGAACCAGACGGAAAACGAAGTCGGGCAGGTCTATGTCGCCGATGGGGCGACCTTGGAATGTGCGGCGCCAGCCACAGCTTCGAATGCCGGCAAGATCGTGCATTTCCAAGGCTCGGGCGTAGATGGCATCGGGGCCTTGGTTTGGAATTCCACTGTCAATCAGACGCAGGCCTTTGGCGTCAACCTGTTTATGGAAGGCGATGCGTATATTCATGCGCTAAGGGATCGGGAGGTGGGTTTCTCGGCTTCCGAGGTGCACCTCAACATGCACGCGCATACGCTTACTTTCCGCCATGAATATGCCGGCCGGGTGGTTTATTTTGTCGAAGTGCGGGTCTGGGAGCCGGGCAATTTCGTTCAGAACGGCCCCACGGCCATGCTGATTCAAAACTACAATCAGCTGCAAGGCACCAAGGCGAATACCCATACGCTTAACGATCAGTCCTGCATTAAACTGCAGAAGCGCGGCGGAGCGCTTAATCGGACGCTCATTTGGAATTCCGAGTGCACTAACGCTTGGGAGGATCTGCGGATGCCGCCGAGCTATGCCAGTGACGAGCCGCGCACCTACCAGGGACCGGTAGTGCTCAACCAGACGATGACGACTTATGGCGGGATGATTTTCGGCGATGCAGTCTCGGGCGAGGGCGGCATCACCCATATCGGCGCTCCCGCGCCCGTCAATTTCCTCAAGTTCACCAGCAGTGACTTGACCTTTACGGGGCCGTTCTCCGTTTACGACACGGATGTCACTTTGCCGGAGACGGGGAATTTTGCCTTGGGCGAGGGCTTGATTTCAGTGGCGGAGGAAAATACTTTCGCCGGCGGGCTCGGAACTTGGTCGAAGCTGGTGAAGACGGGCGATGGCGTGCTCAATTACAATTCCAAGCTGGGTTCCGACTATCTGGAGGTCAAGGGCGGCACTATCAAGCTCGCTTACAAGGAAGAGACGGCCGCCGATGTCGCCGGCATGACCGAGGGCGTCGGCTGGTATGAGTATAGTAATGCCGGGTGGACTATGCTGGCTGAAGATCGGGATGCCTGTTATGCCTATCAGCAACGGGTCATGCCGGGCTTGACGGGCATTTATTCGGGGGTGACCGACATTAAAAAGCGTCCAGACTGGCTGACGACGGAGATTTGTCCGAGCAAGGCTCGGTATCTGCTTACTTATTCCGGTTACATCTGGAACCACTCGGACGAGCCGGTCACCTGGTCGTTCGGCGGGTGCATTCTGGTGATGGCGGTGGTGGGTGTCGAAGGCGAAGACGGCGAAGTGCATTTGGCCTTGAATGCGGATAACAGCATCCCGTTCAAGCATGCGAATGTGACCTTGAAGCCGGGGCCCAACAAGTTCTGGGCCGCCTGTGCGCATGTGGAGAACGATGGCGGGGCTCCGAGCAGCTTTAAGAATTTCTACCTTCGGTATGACCCTCAGGGCCGCAACAGCGACAATAGCGAAGACTATCAGATCATTGAAAATGTCGCCGGTCAGCCGCCGCTCCTCACTTGGAAGCTGCCGGGTGAATCGGTGCTTTATCCGCGGAATGAGGCTTATTTCAATCGGGAGCTGGTCGATTACGGCACCGATCCGGTCTGGATTCACGGCCCGATTGCCAATTTCGGCAACTTGAGCTTTGCGCCGGGGACCGGCATCGATTTCGCCGGCGCCGATTATTCGGTGTCGCAGCTGAGCGGCGTGCCGCGCGTCGCCAATTGCGGCGAGTTTACGATTTCCGAAAACTGGACGGTGACGACGGCCGATCTCGCGGTGGCGCAGCCGATGGCGTTCGAGAAGCTGACTTTCGGGATGAGTACGCTGAAGATTAATCCGGCTGACGCTACCATTCTGGGCAGCAAGACCGAGTGGACGCTGGCGACTTCGGTTGCCGAGATCGATGCGGACTATCTGAAACTTGATGCGTCGGCGGTTTCGTCGCTGGGCGCGTGGGAACTGGTGGTTGAGGAGCATGCGCTCAAGCTGCGCCGGACGCCGCCGGGGCTGATTATGATCATCGAATAAACGCCGGCGGCCTGGCGGCAGGTCCGTGGCGGCGCGCATTGCGCGACTGGGGGCAGGAGCGATATGAAAGTGGTCGTCATAGGGCTGGGGTCGATGGGCAAGCGCCGCGCGCGGCTGTTGCAGGGCTTGCCGGAGGCACCCGAGGTCGTCGGGGTCAACCGCAATCCCGAGCGGCGGCAGGCGGCAGCGACGGAGCTGGGCATTCGCGCCTATGAAACGCTGGACGCGGCGCTCGCCGCCGAGGGCAAGCTGGACGCCGCCTTCGTCTGCACGGCGCCGGCAACGCACGGGCAGCTGGTGCCGGAGCTGATCGAGCGCGGGCTTGATACCTTCATGGAGCTCAATCTGCTCAGCGACTGGTATGCGGCGGCGCTCCAGCGGGCGAAGGACAAGGGGGTGAAGCTCTTTGTGGCCGCAACTCCGATTTACCGGCGCGAAATGAAGTTCGTGACGGAAATGGTCCGCGCCGACGAGAAGGTCAATTATCTCCTGCATTGCGGGCAATACCTGCCCGACTGGCATCCCTGGCAGGACTATCACGAATTCTTCGCCTCGAAAAAGGCGACCAACGGCTGTCGGGAAATCATGGCGGTCGAATTGCCGTGGCTGCAGCGGGCCTTTGGCGAAATCGAGTCGGTGCAGGTGACGAGCGGTCGCTCCACCCGGCTGGACATCGACTTCCCCGACCACTACCTGATCACCCTCCGGCATAAGAACGGCAACATGGGCATGTATTGCCAGGACGTGGTCTCGCGCAAGGGCCTGCGCCGGCTGGAGGTCTTCAGCGAGAAGAACCACCTTTTCTGGGAGGGGACGCCTGACAGCCTGAAGCGCTACAATGTCGATACCAAGTCGCTGGAGGAGGTCCGGCTTTACGACCAGGTCGAGCAGCAGTCGGGCAAATACGCGGCGATGGTGATTGAGAACATGTATGTCGACGAGCTGAAGGCGTGTCTGGACTATTTCCGCCGCGGCACGGTGCCGCCGTATACTTTTGAAGACGATTTCGAGACGCTCAAGTGGGTGGATCGGATCGAGGGGATCGGGCGCTGAGCTTTGAGACCAGGAGGGGCGATGAAGGGGATGAGACTGGTTGGAGCATTGGCGGTTGGACTGGCGGCGACGGTCGCGGGGGCGGAGAACGTCACCCGGAATCCCGAATGGCGCTCGCGGCTGCCGCGGCCGGTATACGACGCGAAGCGCGAATATCTTGAGCTTTACGACCGGGCTTGGGAACTCGCGCATCAGCGGGTAGACGAGCTTCCCGGCTTGCCGGCGCCGCGGTATATGGACGAGGCGCACCGCTCGGACCGCATCTGGATCTGGGACACCTGCTTCATGGTGCATTTCTGCAAGTATTGCCCCGAGGAGTTCCCGGGCATCGAGTCGCTGGAGAACTTCTACCGGGTGCTGCTGCCGGGCGGAGTGAAGCAGTTGCCGAAGGTGCGGGGCAACCGGTGGTGCGAGGACCAGGAAGGGCAACTGCTGGACTTTTCCATCCACCATGCCGACAATCCGCCGCTTTTCGCCTGGACCGAATACGTCTATGCGCTGCAGACGGGAGACCGCGCGCGATTGGAAAAGGTGTATTCGGAAAACCGCTGGTTGCAGCGCTGGTACGAATATTTCGATTCGTTTGACCCTTCGGCTCCGCCGCCGTTCGGCTCGGTTTGCAGGGTTTTGGCCAAGAAGCATCGCGACGGCTATTCCTGGGGCGGGTGCCAGAGCGGCATGGACAACACCCCGCGCGGCCGCCGCGGCGACCGGGACCCGGGACCGGCGTCCAAGAGCCCGGACGACCCTCAGGTGCGGTGGATCGACGCGCTGGCGCAGCAGGGGCTGTCGGCCCTCTATATGGCGCGGATCGCGGAATTGCTGGGCAAGGCGGACGAAGCGGCGGAATGGCATCGCCGCTACGAGGCGGCCAAGGAAACTGCGAACCGGCTTTACTGGGACGAGACCGACGGTTTTTACTACGACATCCGCGCGAACGACCTGGCCAAGGTCAAGGTGCCGACCATCGCCTCCTACTGGCCGGTGCTGGCGGAAATGGCCGATGCGCGGCAGCGGGAGCGGATGTTCGCCCAGCTGGAGGACGACGCCCGGTTCGGCGGGCTGGTGCCGACGCCGTCGCTGGCGCGCTCGGACGCCGACTTCGATCCCGAAGGCGGCTATTGGCGCGGCTCGGTCTGGCTGCCGACGACTTACATGACGCTCAAGGCGCTGGATGCCGGCGGCGAATACGCGCGGGCGCGGCAGACGGCGCTCAAGCTCGTCGAGCATCTGTATCGCACTTATCGCGAATTCGAGCCGCACACGATCTGGGAGTGCTATTCGCCGACGGCGCCGAAGCCCGCCACCGGCAAGCGTTCCGGCAAGTTCGTGCGTCCGGACTTCTGCGGCTGGTCGGCGCTGGGGCCGATTTCAATTTTCCTGGAGGATGTGATCGGCATCAAGTCGGCGAACGCCTTTACGCGGACGCTCGTCTGCGACTTCGAGCGGCGGCCGCAGGGGCGCGTCGGCGTTACCAACTACCGCTTCGGCGACATCGTCTGCTCGGTGATTGCGACGACGGCCGCGATTGAGGTCGAATCGAGCGGAGCGTTTACGCTGGTCGCCGACGGCCGCCAGCTGACGGTCAAGCCGGGCAAGAACATCTTTACGCGCACCAACGAACTGGAGTGGATCAGCGGGCGCGACTTGCCGATGGAGGGCAAGGCGTTTGCCGACACCGAGCGGCTTTATCAGCGGCTCGGGAAGGAATGGGTCAAGAAGATCGCGCCAGTCAACGCCGGGATGATCAGCCTTGGGCGGCACTCCTCGGGGCTGTCCTTCCGGTTCTCGACCGATTCGGACGAGATCACCTTCAAGTGGTCGTTGGTGAATCCCAATCTGAGCACGGTCGGGATGTCCACGCTGGTGGTGAGCGGGCTCGATATCTACGAATATGACGAAGCGCGCGGCTGGCGCTATTATCCGGACTGGCGCTTTGCCCAGCCGCGCAACTATCCGACCGAGCCCCGGCAGGTGTATACGATCAAATGGAAGCCGGGCCGGGCCTGCTGGGTCTACCTGCCGCTTTACAACGAACTTGGCGAAGATTTCGCCATCGGCATCAAGAAGGGGTGCACGGTCAAGCCGCTGCCTCCGCGCGCGAGCGGCATCGTGAAGCCGGTCGTCTTTTACGGTTCCTCGATTACCCAGGGGGCGGACGCGGGTCGGCCGGGGATTGGGTTTGTGAATCTGGCCGGGCGCGAGGGGGATTTCCCGATCGTCAATCTGGGCTTCTCCGGCAGCGCCCGGAACGAAGACGTGGTCTATGAGATGCTCTCGGCGATCGACGCGAGCTGCTATGTGATCGATTCGCTGGGCAACACGCGCCCGGGCGCGCAGTACGAGAAAGCCTTGCGCTGGCTGCGTTCGGCGCGTCCCGAGGTGCCGATTGTGCTTTCGGGCTATACGGGCGTTGCGAGCGAGTATGCTGGCTGGGATGCGCAGCTGGGGCGGCTTTTTGCCAAGTTGAAGGCGGAAGATCCGGTCAAGTGGTCGCGGCTTTACTATCTGTCGACGGCCGATCAGGTCGCGAGCGACGGCGAGGACACCAATGACGGCTGCCACCCGAACAGCTGGGGAATGATTCAGATCGGCCGCAAATACGCAAGTTTTCTGCCGAAGATAATTGGCGAGTCCCGTAAATAGCCGCTTTTATGGTATAATACGCGCGATGAATTGCAGACGAATCTTGGCTTTAGCGGCGGCAGGAGCAATCTCGGCGACGGCTTTAGGCAGCGGGTTTGCGCTTTATGAGCCCTCGGTGATTGGTCACGCCATGGGCGGGGCGCTGGTTGGCCGGGCGATGGACGCTTCGGCGAACTTTATCAACCCGGCGACCCTGAGTGATTTGACGAACATCTGGGTGACGGCGGGCTTTATTACCGAGCATCCGCGGGCGCAGGTGCGCGGCACGACTGCCGGGTGCAGCTGGGGCGGCGATCAGTCCTGTGACTCCGGAATGTTCTGGTTGCCGCATTTTCAGCTGGCGGTGCCGCTTATGGCCGATTTCACCTTCGGTCTTTCCGCGTCGGCGGAGTATGGGCTCGGGACTTCCTACGGCGATGCCTCGCCGATTGCCTGGAGTGCAACGGAGACTACCGTTCAGGGCTATGTGCTGAATCCCAACCTGGCCTACAAGGTGACGGACAAGTGGTCGGTGGCGGTGGGCCTGAGGTGGCTTTATTTTGACTTTGAGCAGTATAAGCGTCCGTTTGCCGGAACACCCTTAGGCCAGAGCGAATACCGGCTTTACGGTAACAACCATTTCAAGTCGCTCGGCTGGGTGGTCGGCACGAAATATGATATTCTGGACAATTTGTCCGTGGGTTTGGTCTATAAGTCGGAAATCAGCGTGGATGTCGAGGGCAAGACCTCAATGCAGAATTTGGCGCCGTACAACGGCGATGCCGATGCCGAAATGACCTTGCCGCAGTCGCTGACCGGCGGTGTCAACTGGGACATTACGCCGACTCATCATGCAGGCTTGGCAGTTTCCTGGACGCAATGGAGCACCTTTGATACGCTCGTGTTCAACGTGAAGCCGCAGGCCAACCCGGTTTATCTCAATTGGAATGACACCTGGCGCGCTTCGGTCGGCTATGCGTGGGACTTTCATCCCGACTGGACGTGGATGATTTCCTATGTGTTTGACCAGGATTGCTGCCTGAACAAAGATCAGGCTTCGGCGATGCTGCCGCCGGCTCACCGCAACATTGCCACGACCGGCTTCGTGTGGAACCTCTGGCGCAACCTGGATCTGGCGCTTGACTATTCCTGCATTTTCATGGACGGCGGCTCTTTTGACACGGCCAATCCCATAACCCGCGAGCGCTTCCATCTGGAGACCTGCCGCGGCTTCTGCCATGCCGTCGGGTTCTCGGTCACCTATCGCTTCTAAATTCAGATAAAGACTATGAAATACGATAAAAATCATGCGCTGCTCGAATGCAGCATTCCCGGTATCCCGCAAAAGAGCGGCAAAGTCCGCGATGTCTTCGACCTCGGCGATCAGCTGCTGATGGTGGTCACCGACCGCATCAGCGCGTTTGACGTGATCCTGCCGTGCGGTGTGCCGGACAAGGGCAAGGTCCTGAACCAGCTTTCGCTGTTCTGGCTGGAGTTCTTCGGAGTCAAGAATCACCTCATCACGGCGAATGTCGACGAATACCCGGAAATCCTGAAGCCCTATGCGGAAGATCTCCGCGGGCGCTCCATGCTGGTGAAGAAGGTGAAGATGGTCGAGGTCGAGTGCATTGCCCGCGGTTATCTCACGGGTTCCGGCTGGAAGGAATACCAGCGTTCGCAGACGGTCAACGGCGAAAAGCTGCGCGCCGGCTATCAGAACGCCTCCAAGCTCGACGAGGTGCTCTTCACGCCGACCACCAAGGCGGCGATCGGCGACCATGACGAGGCGATCAACTTTGCCGAGACGGTGAAGCTGGTCGGCGAGCGGACGGCGACGCTGCTGCGCGATACCACCGTCGGCCTTTATACGAAGGCGGCGGACTACGCCGCGGAGCACGGCATCATCATCGCCGACACCAAGTTCGAGTTCGGCGCCGATGCGGACGGCTCGCTGATTCTGGCCGACGAGGTGCTGACGCCCGATTCGTCGCGCTTCTGGCCCCAGTCCAGCTACGCGGTCGGCGCGAATCCGCCGTCGCTGGACAAGCAGTTCGTGCGCGACTACTTGGAGTCGATCAACTTCAACAAGGAGCCGCCGGGGCCGGTGCTGCCCGACGAGGTCATCAACCGCACGCGGGAAATCTACATCAAGGCCTACGAGGAGCTCTCGGGCCGCAAGCTGGTTTAAGGACGGAAGGGGAAACTGGTCATGGGAATGATGGATCAGATCAAGGAAGCCATGAAGATGCGCAGCGAAGCCAAGCGCATCGAGGCGGAGATCAAGAAGATTACGGCGGAGTATGCGAACGGCGGCATTACCGTTGTCGCTCGCGGCGACATGACGATCGAGAAGATCGCCATTACGCCCGAGGCGTACGAGGAAGTGAAGCGCGGCAAGCCCGAGCGTTTTGAAACCATGCTGTTCAATGTCGTCAACGGCGCGCTGAAGCGGGTGCGCGAGACGACGCAGGCCGAGATGGCCAAGATGATGCAATCTTCGGGCGGCATGGGCGGGCTGTTCGGCAAATAGGCCTAACGGCGCCAACCGGAGCGTGATTCCCGAAATCGAGAATTTGGAACGCTGTCTCAGCCGGTTGCCGGGCCTGGGACGGCGCTCGGCGGCTCGGGCGGCGATGGCGCTGGTGCGGGAGCCGGGGCGGCTCCTGCAGCCGCTGGTGGCGGCGTTGAATGCGGCCGGCACCGGCATTCGCAGCTGCAGCCGGTGCGGTTCGTTCACGCCGGTCGGGCGCGATCCGTGTGAAATTTGTGCCAATGCCGACCGCGAGCCGGTCCTTTGCGTAGTCGAGGAGCCGAGCGACATTTTGGCGATTGAGGCGTCCGGCGTGTTCCGCGGGCGCTACCATGCGCTCGGCGGCAAGCTTTCACCGGCGCATCACCTGGGGCCGGAGAAGCTGCGGCTGGGGGAGCTTCGCGAGCGGATTGCGGCGGAGGGCATCGTCGAGGTGATGCTGGCGCTGTCCACCGACATGGATGGTGATGCGACGGCGGGCTATGTGACGGAGCTGCTGGGCCCTACGGGCGTCAAGGTGACGCGACTGGCGTTCGGGCTGCCGGCGGATTCGGGGGTTGCCTATTCCGATTCGCTGACCTTGCGCCGCGCCATCGTCCACCGCATTGCGCAGTAGTTGTCCGCCGCGCGATTTTAGCGCTCCGCGCTTTTAAAACGCTTTGTGGCTTCGCGCTTGTAATTGGCCTTTTGTTGGCCTTAAATTGCTTTGCTTCCCAGCGTGCGACCGATTTGGCGCGGCCGGACTCGCTGCCAATAACGGGCCGCCGCTGAAAGCCTCGACCCGCCGAGCCGACTAGCGACTAGCGACGACCGACTTCCGTGGCGTGACCGACTAGCGACGACCGACGGCCGACCTCAGTGGCGATTAGCTGGCGCTCCGCGTTTTCAAATCGCTTTGCCTTTTGCCGCGCGACCCTGGCGCTCCGCGCCCCAATCGCTCCCGGTCGTCGGATGTCGCTTGTCGGCCGTTGGCTCGCTCCCGGTCGTCGGCCGTCGCTAGTCGCGTCATTTGCCGCGCAATTCCGGCGCTTCGCCCACCTCGCACCTACCTTCGCGGCGAAATCGCCGAACCGTCGCCGTCCGCTTCGCTTCGCTCGTCATCGCCGCCCGCCCCCGTCTTCCTCAGTCAAGCGGCAGGTTTTTTAGCTTCGCGCCTTGATGCCGCTGGCAGGGCGAATCGACGGTCGTCGGTCGTCGACCATCGGCTCTGTCGTCGCTTGTCGATCGTCGGCTCTGTCGGCGTAGGGCGGGAGTCCTGCGAATGAGGAAGCTCGGGGATGCAGGCGCCAGGAGCAACCTGCGCACGCAGCCAGTGGTTGTGTCGAGGGGAATGGCTGAACGAAGCGGGTTGTCTTCGGTGAAAAGCGCGGCCCCGGGCTGACGAGATTGAGCAGGAGTTCCAGCCCGCAGCCGACATTGCGCGGTAAACCGAGAAAAGGGAATTCGGCCGCGCGGTTGGCGAGCGCAAGCGAAGCGCCTTGAAGGCCACTGGCGGCGCGTCCGCTATTGGGGTGCGGAAATGGGCAGGGGGTTCAACAAGCAGGCAATCGCACCCCGCGCGTGCTGCGGTAGCAGATATCTCGCCACGGTGGCCACTGGGTATGCTATAATATCAAGTTATGAAACTCATAGAAGAGCTTAAGGCGCGCGGGCTCGTGGAGGCGCTCACGAATCCTGAGATTGAGCAGGCGCTGGAAACGCCGATGACGGTCTATTGCGGCTTCGATCCTTCGGCCCGTTCGCTGCAGGCGGGCAACCTGGTGTCCATCATCGTGCTCAAGCGCCTGCAGCAGGCGGGCCACAAGGTCATTGCGCTGGTCGGCGGCGCGACCGGGCTTATCGGCGACCCATCCGGCAAGTCGGCCGAACGCAACATGCTGACGGTCGAGCAGGTGGAGCGCAACAAGGCGGGGATTCGCGAGAATCTGGCGCGGATACTGGATTTCGACGGCCCCAACGCGGCGATCATGGTCGACAACTACGACTGGTACAAGGGCACTTCGGCAATCGAGTTCCTGCGCGACATCGCCATCAATTTCCGGGTGCCGCAGATGCTGGCGAAGGAGTCGGTCAAGAAGCGGCTGGAGGCATCGGAGGGGGCGCTGACCTTTACCGAGTTTTCCTATCAGATTTTGCAGGGCAACGACTTCCTGCATCTCTATGACCATTACGGCTGCCGGCTGGAGGTCGGCGGCGCCGACCAGTGGGGGAACATCACGGCCGGCACCGATCTGGTGCATCGCATGCGCGGCCAGACTGCCTATGGCCTTACCTTCCCGCTGCTCCTGGACTCGACGGGGCGGAAGTTCGGCAAGAGCGAGGGGAACGCGCTCTTCCTCAACGGTGAAATGACCTCGGTCTTCGACTGGTACCAGTATTTCCTGCGCGCGGCGGATGCGGACGTCATTCGGTATCTCAAGGTCTTCTCGATGAAGTCGCTGGCGGAAATCGCCGCGCTGGAGGCCGAGATGAAGGCGCATCCCGAAGTGCGCATTCCCCAGAAGGCGCTGGCGGAGGAACTGACGCTGCTGGTGCACGGCGAAGCGGGGCTCAAGCAGGCGCAGGCGGCGACGGCGGCCTTGTACGAGCGGAAGTCGGCGGCGGCGGTCGCGAAGGCGGAGAACGTTCCAAGCGCCCGGGTGGAAAGGGCGGCGGCCGTCGGCAAGCCGGTGTTCGCGGTGGCGGCGGCGGCGGGAATGTTCAAGTCCAACGGCGAGGCGCGGCGGATGGCGGTTCAGGGCGGGCTTTCGCTCAACGACGTCAAGATTGACGACCGTCGGCTCCTGGAGGAGTCGGACATCCGCGACGGCGTGGCGGTACTCCGCTCGGGCAAGAAGAACTACTTCGTGCTCAAATTCTGACCTACGGCCCCGGCGCAACCGTGAAGACCATCGAGAGATACGTGTTCGGAAGCTTCCTGTCGAGCTTCATGCTGGCGTTTCTCGTCCTGAGCTTTGTGCTGACGATTGGGCTGATGGTGCAGATCGTCGGCTTCATCATGGACGGCGTGCCGATGGCGCTGGTCGGCGAGTTCTGCATGGTGTCGCTGCCGGAGACCTTGCAGTGGTCGATGCCGCTGGCGCTGCTGGTGAGCTCGGTGCTGGTGTTTTCGCGCATGTCGGCCGACAGCGAAATCGCGGCGATGCGCGCCTGCGGCATCAATATCGTCGCGGTGATGAAGTGGCCTATCCTCTTCGCGTGTTTCTGCACGCTGCTGGGCTTTTGGGTGAACAACGAGATCGTGCCGCGCGGCCACGAGGTCCGCCGCACCCTGAAGACGAAGGTCTCGGTGCGCACGGGCATCAGCCTGCTGGAGCCGGGGCGGATAATCAGCGACTTCCCGAAGGTCAAGCTCCACTTCGACCGCAAGGAGGGCAACTGGCTCTACAATCTCGTGGTCTGGGACTTTTCCAACGAGAAGATCGACCGCATGATCACCGCCGACAAGGCGCTGGTCACGCAGCGGGGGTCGGACATCGACCTGGAGCTTTACCACATGACGGTGGACCCGGTCGACGAGAAGCACCGCACGATGATGCGCGCGAATCGCTTCGTCTACCAGATGAAGGACGTCATCAAGCAGTCGCAATATACGAAACGGCTCAAGGACTTCCGCTTTTTCGAGATGCTGAAGGAGATTGACGCTCGCGAGCAATGGCTGCGGCAGGCGGAGCGCCAGCCCTCGGCGGACGAACGGCGGCTGGAATTCGCCCGGCGCGAGCTTTGCGGATACAAGGTCGAGCTGAACAAGCGCTTCGTGTTTGCGATGGCCTCGCTGTGCTTCGTGCTGATCGGCATTCCGCTCGGCATCCGCTCGCAGCGCAAGGAGTCTTCGGTCGGCATGGCGGTTTCGCTGGCGGTCTCGCTCGGATATTACGTGCTGGTGATTCTGATGCTCTCGTGCGAGGAGTTCTACGCGGTTCGTCCCTATTGGCTGATCTGGCTGCCGGCGGCGAGCTGCCTGGTGCTGGCGGCGAAGCTGGTAAGGCGTCATCTTTAAGCGTGAAAAAGGTCGGGAAATGAAAATTCATCCTACAGCCATAGTTGAAGACGGCGCCCAGCTGGGCGCCGAGGTCGAGATCGGGCCGCATGCCTTTGTCGGGCGCGATGTCCGTCTCGGCGACGGCGTGGTGGTCCGCCAGGGCGCGATCCTCGACGGCCACACCACCTTGGGCGCGCAATGCCAGGTGTTTCCCTATGCCTGCATCGGCATGAAGACCCAGGACCTCAAGTATCGCGAGGGTTCGGTCTCCTATGTCGAAATCGGCGAGCGCACCGTGATCCGCGAGTTCGCGACCGTGCATCTCGGCACGGCGGACGGCGAGAAGACGGTCATTGGCAGCGACTGCCTGTTCATGTGCTACTGTCATGCGGCGCACGGGGTGGTGCTGGGCAATCATGTGATCTGCTCCAATTCCGTGCAGCTCGCGGGCGATGTGCATCTTCAGGACTATGCGATCGTCGGCGGTTGCTCGGCCAGCCATCAGTTCTGCACCGTCGGAACCCATGCCATGGTGGGCGGGATGTCCAAGATCCGCAAGGACGTGCCGCCCTATATGCTCTGTGACATGAGCGAGGGCGAGATGAAGGTGGTGGGGCCGAATACGGTCGGTCTGCAGCGCCGCGGCTTTGCGCCTGAGACCATCAAGTTGCTGCGCGACGCCCACCGCATTCTCTATCGCGACGGGCTTAACCGCACGCAGGCGCTGGCGAAAATCGCGGCCGAGCTGGAGCCGACCGCCGAGATTCAGACGCTGGTGAACTTCTATCGCAATTCCCAGCGGGGGGTGGCGTGAAGTATACCTTCGACAGCCGCGCGGTGCAGCCGGGAATGGGCTTTGTCGCGCTCAAGGGCGAAAAGGCCGACGGGCATGACTTCATCCCGCAGGCCGTGGAGCGAGGCGCGGCGCGAATCGTGGACGGGCTGGAGGAGTTGCAGCGCCTGGCGCATGAATATCGGCGGACGCTCAAGGCCCAGGTGATCGGCGTCACCGGCTCGGCCGGCAAGACTACGACCAAGGAGCTGCTGCGGGCGTTTCTCACTCCCTTGGGGCGGACTTGGGCGACCGAGGGCAATTTCAACAACCATATCGGCCTGCCGCTGACCATCCTCAACTGTCCGGAAGACGCCGAGTTCCTGGTGGTCGAAATGGGCACCAACCATCTCGGGGAGATTGCCGCGCTTTGCGATATTGCCGTGCCGGACATTGGCGTTCTGACCAACATCGGCACGGCGCACCTGGAGTTTTTCAAGACGCGCGAGGGCATCGCCGAGGAGAAGGGCACGCTGCTTAAACGCGCCCGATTGGCGTTTTCGGCCTGCGACAATCCCTATCTGCCGGGAGTCGTCGATACGCAACAGGCCTGGATGGCCGAGGCGCTGGCGGGGGTCCTGCCCGGTGCGCACAACGTGGCGAACGCCTGTCTTGCCTTTGCGGTCGCCGAGCATTTCGGCCTGACGCGCGAACAGGCCCGGCGGGCGCTGGCCGACTTCGCCCTGCCCGGTGCGCGCTGGCGGCGGAGCGAGCAGGGGGGCGTGACGTTCATCGACGACACCTACAATGCCAACCCCGATTCCATGATGGCGGCATTGGATGCGCTGGCGGCGGAGCCATGTTCGGGGCGGCGGGTCGCGGTGTTGGGCGACATGTTCGAGCTCGGGGAGCGCTCGGCGGACTATCATCGGCAGGTGTTCGAGCATGCTTCCGCGCTGGGCATTCCGCTGGTAATCGGCGTCGGCGAGCTTTCGTCGCAGTGCCGGTGCGACCGTGCCTACCGCACGCTGGCGGAGCTGCGCGCCGATTTCCGCGGATGGTTGCGCGCCGGCGATCTGGTGCTGATCAAGGCGTCGCATTCGATGCGGCTGGGGGAACTTCTGGAGACGGACGGGCGATGATTGAAGTCCGCAATCTGGCGTTTTCCTATCGCGCGCAACCGGTTTTGCGCGATGTCTCGTTCGTGGTGTCGCCCGGTGAAGTGGTTTCGGTGGTGGGCGCCAACGGGGCGGGCAAGACGACTTTGCTGCGGGTGCTGGCGATGCTGGCGACGCCGGATTCGGGAACGGTGATGATGGACGGGCAGGACGGCTTCGCGCATCCGCTCAGGTATCGTCGGCAGCTGGGCTTTCTGCCTGAGCATCCGACCCCCGACGCCGATCTGACGGTCAAGGAGTATCTCAATTATCGAGCGAAACTTAAGGATGAGGCCTCCAAGCGGGTGCGGCGGCGGGTGAGCGAGGCGGTGGAACTCTGCCGGCTGGAAAACGAGTTGCGTACGCCCATCCACCGGCTGTCGGCCGGCATGGTCAAGCGCGTGGCGCTGGCGGACGTGCTGCTGATGCGGCCGCGGGTGCTGCTGCTGGACGATCTGCTGGCCGGCATCGACGTCGCCATGCGCTCGGTGTTCGGCGAGATCCTTTCGGAAGCGGCGTCTTTCTCCAGCGTGATTGTCACCGGGCACGAGCTGGAGGACTTCTGTCGGTGGACGACGCGTTTCCTGGTGCTGGAGGGCGGCGTCATCGCCCGGTCGGTGGAGACCGCCGGGCTGGAGTACTCGGTGTTGCGCGAGCGCGTTCAGACGGCGGTGACTGGAGGTGGTCAATGAGTCCGGCCCGGGTCATCGGCCGCCGGACGGCGGGGTCCATCGTCAGCTGGTATTCGTCGGCGCTGGCCATCGGCGGATTTCTGGCGGTCACGGCGATTGCCTTCGTGCTGAATCTCAATGCGGCGGACGGCGGCCGGCTGACCGCGCTGGCGGTGTGGGCGATGAGCGTATCGCCGATTGTTCCGGTGTTGGCGTCGGTGCTGGCCATGGACACCTGGAGCGGCGAGCGCCAGTCGGGGCGGATCGATTCGCTCCTGTCGCTGGCGATTTCGGAGGGCGAACTGGTCTTGGGCAAGTTCCTCGGCGTGTGGGTGGTGGTGGCTTTCGTCACGGGGCTGTCGCTGGCGGCATCGCTGGGGGTGTTGGCCGGGTTCGCCCCGGCGGCCCTGGCCGGCTTCCGATTTTCGGCCTGCCTGCCGGCCCTGGGCGCGTTGTGGCTGCAAGGGGCGCTGTGGTGCGCGATGGCCGTGGCGGTGAGCGCGATGTTCACCCGGGGCGCGGCGGCGGCCTGCACCTCGATTGCGCTGACCGCAGTCCTGCCGCGGGCGCTGTGGGCGGGCTGGATGGCCTGGACTCGGGACGGTCGCGTCGGCTTCGGCGAATTGCCCCTGGATGCGCAGATCGTCGATATGGCGACGGGGTTGGTGCCGGTGGACGTGGTGCTGGCGTATTTGGCGCTGACTTGTCTGGCGCTCTTCGTGGCCACGCGCTTCGTGAAGGCGCTGCGGCTGGTGGGCAACGGCGCGCGCGGGCAGCGGCTGGCGACGGCGGCGGCGGTGGCGCTGGCGCTCGTATTCGGCGCCTTGCTGATTGGCCTTGCCGCCCGCACGGAGCTTACGCTGGAAGTGCCGGTGGCGAACCGAGGTTCGGAGCTCTCCCGCCGTACCCGAAGCCTGCTCTCGGAGGCTACCGGCAACATCACGCTGACGAGTTTTGTCTCGCGCCGGGATCCGCGGTTCCGGGAAATCGCGCGGCTGATGCGGCAGATTCGCCGCGAGTCGATCGCGGTCGGCGGCGCCCGGGTGGAATTGCAGTATGTCGACCCCAACTGGGATCTCGGAATGGCCGATCGGCTGGTCCGTCGGGGGGTGACCGAAGAGAGTCTCGTCATTGAAAACGGACGGCGGCTGGCGGTGGTGCCGGTCAAGGAAGGGTTGGGCGAGCGCAACTGGGCGGTGGCGTTGCAGCGCATTCTCACGCCGCCTCGCCGGCGGGTAATCTACTGGAGCGTCGGTCACGGCGAATCGGCTTTCGACGCCTATGGCGTCTTCGGCATGAGCGACATCGCTCGGGAACTGGTGCAGGAGGGCTACCGCAATCAGCCCATCGACCTGGCGGCCGGTCCGCAGATTCCCGGCGATTGTGCGCTGATCGTCGTCGCCGGCGCGCGCGAGGATTTTTCGCGGGTCGAGCTCGGTCGGGTCGATGCCTATTTGCGCGAAGGCGGGCGGCTGCTGGTGCTGCTGGGCTCCGAGCAGAGCGGCGGGCTGGTGTCCAAGTTGCCGAGCTGGGGGCTGCGGGCGGTTCGCCAGCCGCTGCCGGAGGCGAAGACGCTTTCCGGCAGCGACGTGCTGGTAAGTTCGTTTTCGGCGCATGCCATCGCCGCTCCGCTTCGACATTCGCGGGTCATTCTGGAAAAGCCGGTGGCGTTTCAACCTTCGGCCGTGGCCGAAACGGGCGCGGGAGTCGACCGGACGGAATTTATTCCCGTCGCCAGCGTTGGCGACGCGGCGGTGGTGGCGGCGGTCGAGCGCGGCGCCGGCGCCGGCCAGGACCTGGCGATCCGGCCGATGCGCATCGTGGCCATCGGCGATGCGACCATGGTGATGAACGGTCCGCTGGCGGCGCGGTCGAATGCCAATCGCGACCTGTTCCTCAATTGCGTCGCCTATCTTTCGGGAACGGATGTTCCGGGGGCCGATGGCAGCGATGCCGAGCGGCTCGATTCGGCGATGGATCGCGATTGCCAGTTCCGTTATGTGCTGACGGCGGCGGTGGGCATTCCGCTGGCGGTCTTTTTGCTGATGTCGGTCTGGATCTTGCGTCGGAGGCGCCGTCAATGAGCAATAGTCGGTCGATATTCCTGTTGCTGTCGGGCATCGTCGCGCTGGCCGCGGCCCATTATTGGCTGAGCCGTTACGAGCGGGTGACGGGTTCGGCGGCGCGGCAGACGCTGATCGATCCGGCGGTGAACTGCACGGAAGTCGTCGTCGAGCGAGCCGGCTCGCCGCTGGTCCGGCTGCGCAAGGACCGGGGTTGGCAACTGACGGAACCATTCGTCGCTCAGGCGGACGAGCAGGTGGTGATGAAGCTGATCGACGCGGTTTCGCAACTGCCGATTCTGGAAATGCTCAAGGATTCGGTGCTGCCGCGCATGGACTGCAATCTGGACTCGCTGGCGCTGTCGCATCCGGTGCTGCGGCTGACGCTCGCGGGCGAGTTCGGTCGCGAGCGGCTGTCGTTTGGGCGGCTGACGCCTTCCGCAGAAGGCATCTATGCGATGGTGGACGGGGTCTCGGCAGTGTTCGTGGTGCCCTGCGGCGTGCTGGAACAGGCGGATCTGCCGGCGGAACAGTTCCGCCGCCGGCAGCTCTTTTCGCTTGATTACGAGGCTATCGATGCCTTTGACATCAAGCACGGGGCCGGAGAAATGATGTTCTTCAGCCGCGAGGGCTCGGAGTGGCTGCTGGCGGGGCAGAAGGTGTCGGCGAGCCGGGTGCGGAAGTTTCTCGAGTCGCTGCTGACGGCGGAAGCGGAGAATTTCATCTGGCCGACCGGCGCGACTAACGAGTTGGCGGAGATTTCGGCATCGCGGCTGGCGGGCTTCGGGCTCGATCCCGAAAGCACGGTTACGGTCACGTTGAAGGGGCCGGCCGGCAATGGGCAGCTTTCCTTCGGTAAGACCGCCGCGGAAGGCAAGGTCTACGCGCTGGCGCAGAATGCCCGGGCGGTGGTCACGGTGCCGGCCGCGCTTCGGGAGGCGGTCGCCGGCAGCGCGCGGCAGTTCGTGGATTTGCGGCTGTTTCCGGTGGCGACGCGGGACGAGGTGGCGTTTTTCCGGATTGACGACGGCGAGGCCGTGTATGCGGCGACGCGGTCGGGGGCCGAGGACTGGCGGCTGGAGTCGCCGGTGGCCGCGCCTGCCGATCCGGAGCAGGTCGAGGTGCTGCTGGGCAATGTGCTGTCGCTCACTTCCGAGGATGTCGACGAGAGCGGCGTATTGGTGTCGTTGTCGACGAATGCGGCGGCGGTCAAGGTCAGCCGGGCGCGGTTGTTGCGCGGCGTGGAGGTCTGCAGGTTGCGGTCGCGGGAAATCCTCAAGGTGGTCCCGACCCAGGTCCGGCGTCTCGTCCGCGTTGCGGCCGCCAGCCCGGAGCAGCCCGAGGCGATCGTCTTCAATCGCGAAAGCCAGTCTTGGAACATTGAACAGGCGGGCGCGGGCGCGGGAGTCGATGCGAAGGGCGTCGACCGGGTGCTGAAGGCGCTCAGCGCGTTGACGGCGCTGCGGATCGAAAAGCTGAAGGTTGCGGCCGACGAGCTGGACGACTACGGTCTTGACCGGCCGTTTCTGAAACTGGCGGTCGATCAGGAGACGGAGGGCGCCTTCCGGCGGAATCTGCTGCTGGGCAGCCGCACGCGGGATGGTTATTTCGCGACCGTCGGCGCGTCGGATGCGGTTTTTGTGCTCTCCGAAAAGGTCGTTCGGGAGCTGGCGGCCCCGTTAATTGAAAAGTAAGAAAGGAAACAACTATGATCAGGGATTCACTTGCGGCGGCGGAAAAATACCTTTCGCTGGGTGTCAACTTCGCCAAGGCCTTCGACTTCCTGCGCACTCACGATCTGGCGGCGTTGCCGGTCGGGCGGCAGGAGATCGACGGGGCGAACTGTTACGCGAATGTGGTGGAGACCGAGCTCAAGCCGCTGACGGATGAAATGACCTTTGAGGCGCATCGCCGCTATTACGACATCCAGGTGCCGGTGACGGGCTCGGAAACGATGGGCGTGATGAAGTTCCCTGAGGCGCATGGCGACTACAACGAGTCGGGCGACTGCTACCTCTTCCCGGGGCGCGGCGAATTGGTGACGGTTACCCCCGGTGAGTTCATTGTTTTCGACCCGCCGACGGACGCGCATGCGCCTTGCTATGCCGCCGATGCGCCGCGGCGACTTAAAAAAGTAATCGTCAAGGTGCGCGTGGATGTGGTATAATCGGCGTAAAATCTAATCGGAGTTGGGAATTATGCGAAGTAGGGTCGTTTTTTGGGCGTCGTTGACGCTGGCTTGGTCGGCATTGGCGGTAGAGGTTACCAGTCGACAGGCTTCGGTGGCGGCGGTGGCTTGGGCCGGTTCGGGCTCCGCACTCGGAACTCGGCTAGGCACGGCGGCCACCGCCGTTACTTCGCATATGGTTGTCAATGGCTTTGGCTTTTATGCGGTTCGGCTTCAAGACGGCGGCACGGTGTTCATGTCGTCGGACACGGCGTTTGATCCGGTGCTGGCCTTTACTGACGATCCCGATCCCGATCTGTCGGTCGGCAGCCCCCTGCATGCCTTGCTGACCGGTGACATCGCCTACCGCGCCCAGTTCGTGACGGCATCCGGCGCTAGCCCGTCGGCCAAGACCATGCTGGCGGCGCCGGCGGCGAATCCGTCGGCGGAAGCGCTCTGGGCGCGGCTGTTGGCGGCGGAAAAGCCGGTCGACTCCAAGTTGTCGGCGACGGCTTCGACCACGGCGGCGGCAGAGCCGGTGACTTCGGTGGATGATGTTCGGGTCGCGCCGCTCCTGACGACGAAGTGGAGCCAGGGCAGCGTCGGCACGCGCCGCTGCTACAACTACTATACGCCGGAGGGTGCGCCTTGCGGTTGTACGGCCACGGCGCTGGCGCAGATCATGCGCTATCACCGTTACCCGCAGACGGAGCTGGAAAAGCGCACTTTCGCCTGTATGGTCCAGTCAGGTTCCAGGTCGGTTGCGACCAATATGACCACGATTGCCGGAATTTATGATTGGGAGCAGATGGTGGAGTCGCCGGGCGCGGCGACGGCGGTCGGCAGTCTGGAGGCCATCGGGCGCCTTACCTACGATGTCGGGGTGTCGCTGCGTTCCGAGTATGCGCCCGACGGGACCGGAGCCGATCCCAAGGGGGCGGCGCCGGCCCTCCGCGATTATTTCGGCTACCGCGAGGCCTATTGCTTCTTCAGCGAGTCCAATTGGAACAAGGGGTCGGGCGGACTCCACAACCTTTCGACCCGCATGAAGGTCATTTACGCCAACCTGGACGCCAAGCTGCCCGTGCAGCTCGGTATCTACGGCTATGACCGGCCGACGGGCACGCAGTGGGGCGGGCATGCGGTGGTCGCCGACGGCTACGGCTTCAAGACGATTGACGAGGTGGCGACGCCGTTCGTGCATCTCAATCTCGGTTGGAGCGGCAAGGACGACCTCTGGTACAATCTGCCGGAAATCCACACGGGCACCGGAGTGGTGGCCGGCGGCTCGCCTTACGATTTCGACTACCTGGGCGCGGCTACCTTCAACATCATGACGGAGAGCGCGGGCGAGATTCTCGCCGGGCGGGTGCTGGATGTCGACCGGCTGCCGGTCGCCGGGGCTGTTGTGACGGCGTTGGACGGTGAGACGGTCGCCGGTACGGCCGTGACCGATGCCAAGGGCATCTATGCGCTGGTGCTCCCGGGCGCTCGGAGCTATCGGCTGGTGGCGAGCTCGGCGGACGGGCGCAAGGTCGTCGAGGCCGAGGCGCCGGTGGCGCTCGGGACGACGGTCGCGAGTGCGGCTTACATTGTCGCGAACGAATCCTCGGTCGGCAACCGCTGGGGCAATGACATCGTGATGGCGCCGCCGACGGTGCGCCTCGGCGATCATGAATACGCCACGCTGGATCTGGCGCTGCTGGCGGCTGGCGAGCAGGGCGGCACACCGGTGGTGGAGGTCTTTGCCCCGACCGAGCTGAAGCACGCGGTCACCAATGATTTCAGTTATGTGCTCGTCACCCAGGCCGCCGATCCGTCGACGATGACCATCGCCTGTGCGCCGGGCGCGGAGTTGGTGGCCGCCGCCGGGGCGACGCTGACCGTTTCCAATGTGGTTTTCGAGTCGGAGCAGGAAACCCATCTGGCGGCGCTGGCCGGCGGCAAGGTTCGGCTCGGCGGGGTGGTCGGGGTCGCGCGGGTCGTGACGGCCGCCGCCGACGCGCTGGAGGTGTTTGCGCCGCTGGCGAGCGCAGGCATCGTCGTCGATTGCGCGGTGGCGCGGGCTACCGACCAGCAGTTCGGCATGGTGGTCGGCGACTATGCGGCCGTTGCCGCTACGGTCTCGCAACTGCTCAATCCCGATGACGACGATCTCTGCGGGCAGGCGCGCGAAGGCGACGGCGCTATCGTCTGGTTCCGTGGCGAATGCGATCCGGCCGTGGCCGAGGCCAGCGTTGAAATTGACGGCGTGACTTCCCACTACCGCCGGCTGGAGGCGGTGCTGACCGATCTCGGCGACCGGTCGGCGAAGATTACGGTGCTTAAGGACTGTGCTCTTCAGCGACCGCTGGCGGTGAACAGCAATCTGGAATTGGTTTCGCCGCTCGGCAAGACGATTGCCATGGGCAGTGAGGCCGGGCTGACGGTGACCGGCGGCATGTTGACGGTTTCCGGGCTGGTCTTTGCGGATTATGTCGGCGCGGGGCTGTTCGTGGTCGATGGCGGCAAACTGGTCTTGGACGGCTGCATCTTCCGCAATGTCCTCGGCACCGGTTCCTATTCGGGGGCCGTGCAGATCCGTCAGGGCGTGGCGACGGTGGAAGGCTGTCTTTTTGATGACTGCCGGCTGCCGGTCGGGCGGTCCAACTACGGCGGCGCGATTTATGTCGGCGGGGTTGGCTGCGAGCTGGAACTGGCCGATACCACCATCACCAACTGCTACGCCAACACTTACGGCGGCGGGGTTTATGCCTATAACAATTCGCAGGTCAGGCTGCGCGGCAACTTGAAGGTGCAGGGGAACGGCTCCGGCGGCTATGCGGCGGACAACCTGCATCTGCGCAAGAATGCGAAGCTGCAGATCGTGGGCGAGCTCTTCGGCACCCGGCAGGTCGGGGTGCGCGTCTACGGGGCGCTCGCGGAAGGGGCGGTGTTTGCGACGATAGACGTAGTGCTGACGCAGGAAGGGGTTCAGCATACGCTGGCGGCGTTGGCCAACGATGCCGACGGTGAGCTGGAGGCGGTGGACCCGGACGTGGATCTCGGCGAGCGGATCGCCTGGGGCGCGGAGGAGGTAGACAAGCGGGTGCCGACGGCGGCGAAGGCGGTGGTCGAGCTGTCTGGAACCGGCGCGAACGACGGCTGGTATGCGACGCTGGAAGACGCTTTTGCGGCGATTGCGGTCGATGGCGCTCAGCTGACGCTCCTGAAGGCGGCGACGCTGGGGGATACGATAGCCGTCACGAATCGGGTGTCGCTGAAGTCGGGCGGCAGTCCGGCGCTGGCAATCACGCGGGTGGCGGGCTGTTCGGTGCTGGTGGGCAAGACCGGCCAGCTGACGCTGGGCGAGGTCGAGTTCCGCGGGGCGGAGCCGGGCGCCGTTTCGCCGACCGGGGCTTTCTTCTATGTGGACGGCGGTCGTTTGACGCTGCAGGCGGGGGCGGTGCTTTCCAGCGCGTACGGCGAGACGGTCCGTTCCGAGAGCGTGGTGCTGGCGGTGGATGGCGCCGAGTTCACGATGGAGGCCGGCTCGCGGCTGGAGAACGGCCATAATCAGCTGGCGCGGCCGGCCGACGGCACGGGCCGCGGCGGCGCGTTGCTGGCCGACCATTCGACGATTTGGCTCCGCGGCGGCACGATTACCGGTTCGAGCGCCTATTGCTACGGCGGCGGCGCCTACATCGGCAACTGGAGTCACCTTTACATTGCCGGCGAAGTGACCATCAACGGCAATTCGGACATTGACGGGCAGGACAGCAACCTGACCATGTCGGAGAATTCCGAACTGGTGCTGGACGGGGCGCTGACCGGGCGGATCGGCTATCGCCGCGGCCCGGGCGTGGAGCGAGAAGTCTTTGGCGCTACCTCGATGTCGATTTGGGCGGGCGATCCCGAACTGACGGCGCTTACCAACAGCGCGGCGAATTTCCGCAACGACGAGACGCGGGCCTACGGCGTGGCGGTATCGGACGGCTCGGACCGGCTGCTGCTGGTGTGGTCGCGCGCCATTCGGCCCGACGGCTCCTTTGTCTACGACGACGGCACCGGGGAGAGGACCTATCAGGTGATCGGCGACATTCCGCCGCAGGCGATTCCGGTGTCGCCGACCCCGATTGCCTTTACCCGGATCGTGCGCGATGATGCCGCCCAGATCTGCACGGTCGCCTTTACCAATATGGTGAAGGGCTGCTGGTACTCGCTTTATGCGACCGATTCGCTGGACGACGGCTTTGAGATCGAGGGTACCGAGCCGGTGCTCAGGTTCCAGGCGACGGCCGACGGCGAGTTTGAACACGTCTTTACCGGGTCGGAGGCCCAGCGGTTCTGGCGGGCGACGGGCGAAGACGGCGAGATCTATCCTTAAAGTTTTTTCTACAACAGAAGGCGATTATGGCAAAAGAGACTAAAACGGGGAATACCGCGCTGGACGCGGTGATGAGTCAGATTCGTAAGGAATTCGGCGAGATGTCGATCATGCGTCTCGGCGACCAGGAGGTCAAGGACATTCCGGTAATTTCCACCGGGGCGGTTTCGCTGGACCTGGCGCTGGGCGTCGGCGGGTTGCCGCGCGGGCGTATCGTGGAATGCTATGGACAGGAGTCGTCGGGCAAGACTACGCTCGCGCTGCATGTCGTCGCCAACGCCCAGAAGGCGGGCGGCGTCGCCGCGTTCATCGACGCCGAGCACGCGCTGGATCCGAATTACGCGAAGAAGATCGGCGTCGACCTCGATAATCTGATCGTGTCGCAGCCCAACAGCGGCGAAGAGGCGCTGACGATTTGCGAGCAGCTGGTCAAGTCGGGGGCGCTGGACGTGGTGGTCGTCGATTCGGTGGCGGCGCTGACGCCGCAGGCGGAGATCGACGGCAACATGGGCGACAGTCACATGGGGCTGCAGGCTCGGCTCATGTCGCAGGCGATGCGCAAGCTCACCGCGACCATCGCGCAGACGAAGACGCTGCTGATCTTCACCAACCAGGTTCGCGAGAAGATCGGCGTCATGTTCGGCAATCCCGAGACCACGCCGGGCGGCAAGGCGCTCAAGTTCTACGCCTCCTGCCGGCTGCAGGTGCAGCGCATCGGCGCGATCAAGAACACCGCGGGTCAGGTCGTCGGCAACCGTACGCGCGTCAAGGTGGTGAAGAACAAGGTGGCGCCGCCCTTTACCGAGGCGGAGTTCGACATCCTCTACACCTGCGGCATTTCCTACGAAGGCTCGGTGCTGGATGCGGCGCTGGTGCGCGGCATCGTGGAGAAGCGCGGCAGCTGGCTCAGCTTCGGCGATTCGCAGCTGGCGCAGGGGTCGCTGGCGACCATCGAATACCTGAAGGCCAATCCCGAAGTCACGGCGCAGATTGTCGAACTGGTCAAGTCCACGCCGGTCAATCCCGCGGCCGCCCGAAAGAAGTAGCCCATGCGGGAAAAGCTCGCTTCGCGGCTCGGCTTCATCTTGCTGTCGGCCGGTTGCGCCATCGGCTTGGGCAATGTCTGGCGCTTTCCGTACATTGCCGGGCAGAACGGCGGCGGCTGGTTTGTGGCCATTTACCTGGGGTTTCTGCTGATTGTCGGCTTGCCGATCCTGCTGATGGAATTCGCCTCGGGCCGCGCGGCGCAGAAGTCCGTTGCCCGGCTGCATGAGACCTTGACGCCGGAGCTGAAGTCCTGGCGGGTCTGGGGGGTGGCCGGTGCGCTCGGCAACGTCTGCCTGATGATGTTCTACACCACCGTCACCGGCTGGATGGTGATCTACTTCTGCAAGAGCGCGGCGGGGGCCTTTGCGGGGATGGCGCCGGCTGACATCGGCGCCCAGTTCGGAGCGGTCGTCGGCGACCCCTGGCTGCAGCTGAAGGCGATGCTGGGCGTGTCGCTGGCGGCGGCGGCGGTTTGCGCCATCGGTCTGCAGCGCGGGCTGGAGCGGGTCACCAAGGTGATGATGCTGAGCTTGCTGGCGCTGATCGTCGTGCTGGCGGTGAACAGCCTGACGCTTGACGGGGCGATGAAGGGACTGCGGTTCTATCTGGTGCCGAATTTCGAACGCCTGCGGAGCGTGGGCATCGTCAAGGTGATCGTCGAGGCGATGAACCATGCGTTCTTCACGCTTTCGCTCGGTATCGGCGCCATGGCGATCTTCGGCAGCTACATCGACCGGCGCCGGGCGCTTTTGGGTGAAGCCGTCAGCGTCTGCACGCTGGATACCTTCGTCGCCATCATGGCGGGGCTGGTCATCATTCCCGCCTGCTTTGCGTTCGGGGTCGAGCCCGGGCAGGGGCCGGGCTTGATTTTCGTGACGCTGCCGAACGTGTTCAACCACATGGCCGGCGGTCGCTGCTGGGGGGCGCTTTTCTTCCTTTTCATGAGCATTGCCGCGCTGACTACCGTGCTGGCGGTCTTCGAGACGATCCTCGCCTGCGTACGCGACTATACCGGCCTGAGCCGCGGCCGCGGCTGCCTGGCGCTGGCAATCGGCATTCCGCTGTTGTCGGTCCCTTGCATCCTCGGCTTCAATGTCTGGTCCGGTTTCCAGCCGTTTGGCGAGGGGTCGTGCGTGCTGGACTTGGAGGACTTCGTCGTCTCGACGCTGCTGCTGCCGATGGGCGGCATCGCATTTGCGCTTTACTGCTGTCACCGCTTTGGCTGGGGCTGGCAGCGGTTCGCCGAAGAGGTCAATCTGGGCGAGGGCATGAAGCTGCCGGCGGCGAACCGCTGGCTTCGCGGCTATTGCGCCTATGGGCTGCCGATGCTGATCGCGGTGATCTTCATCCTCGGGCTGTTGGACAAGTTTAAGGTCGTTCGACTCTGATGAAGGCGGTGGTGGTATTGTCCGGCGGCCAGGATTCCGCGCTTTGCCTCGCTCTGGCGGTCAAGCGGTACGGGGCGGGCGAGGTGGCGGCGATCACCTTCCGCTACGGGCAGCGGCATGCGCTGGAGACGCGGTTTGCGAAGCGGCTGGCGCGGCACTTTGGCATTCAGGTCCATCGGGTCGTCGCCCTGGATTTCTACGGGCAGCTCACGACGAATGCGCTGATGGATCCGGCGGCCCGCATCGAGCGCCAGCGCGGTGCCCGGTGCCCGACCACGGTGGTGGAGGGGCGCAATGCCTTTTTCCTGCTGGCGGCGGCGGTCTGGGCGAAGTCACTGGGGGCGACGGAACTCTACACCGGGGTCTCGCAGGCCGATTTCTCCGGCTATCCCGACTGTCGCGCCGATTTCATCCGCGCTCAACAGCGGGCGATCCGGCTGGCGCTCGACTATCCGATTCGCATCGTCACGCCGTTCATGCGCCTGACCAAGGCGGACGAATGGGCGCTCGCGGACCGGCTGGGGATTTTCGAACTCATCCGCGAGCGGACGCTCACTTGCTATAACGGCATTCCCGGCGACGGGTGCGGGGAATGCCCCGCGTGCAAGTTGCGCAACCGCGGTTTGCGGCAATATCTGAAGCATCGGCGGCGATAACGCCGGGAAGGAACAGTTGATGAAGGGCATCTGGAAGTCGATGGCGCTGGCATTGGGCGCCGTAGTTTGCGGCTGTGTGCCGCAGGGCGCGGATTTGATTGCGACGAACGGTGCTTCGCCGTATGTCATCGTTCACGCCGACGGGCTTTCGGCGCCCGATCGGTTTGTGATCAACGACTTCAACGCGCTGCTGGCGAAGGCGCTCGGCGAGCCGCTGAAGGTGGTGCCGCAGTCGGCGGCGCCGGCGGCGAAGCGAATCTTCTACGGCATTGCGCCCGAAGGGTTCGATCGCACGGGCCTGGCCGATCAGGAGCGATGCACGGTTGTCCAGGGCGGCGACGTCTATCTCTTCGGCGGCGGGGTCAACGGCTCGCGCTATGCGGTCTATGATTTCCTGCAGAATGTGCTCGGCTACCGGTTCTTCGACGCCCGCGGCGGAATGACGGTGCCGGCGAAGTCGGCGTTCAGCCTGAAGCCGATGGTGCGGCGGTCGCAGTTCGCGTTTGCATTGCGGCAGATTTCATGGAGCGGCCGTCAAAACGGCCCCGAGGCGGCGTTGTTTCTGTTTCGGCACGGTTTTAACGGCAACGGGATCGAGGCGTTCTTCGAGCGCGAAGGGCTGGGCCGGACGAATGTGGTCGCCGATCTTCGCACGGATTCGCCCGGGGATGCAACGCTGGAGCGGGTGTGGCTGCCGGTTTGCGACCGGGAATCGCGCTGGAAATATGTCCACAAGTACGGCATGAACCTTAAAAAGGAACATCCCGAGTATTTCGGCAAGCACCCGGACGGCACGCCCGATTTTTCGCTGCAGTATTGCTTTTCGGAGCCCGGGGCGCGCGCGGAGGTCAAGCGGCGGGTTCTCGACCGGCTCGCGGAATTGCCGCCGAATTCGGTGGTGGACATTTCGGCCGGCGACCATGACGGGCCGTTCTGCCGCTGCGCCAAGTGCGAGGCGCTGTGCAAGAAATACGATTCGCCCGGCGGGCCGCTTTACGACTGGTTCCTGGAAGTCTGTCCCGAAGTGCAGGCGAAGTTCCCCGACAAGTTCCTGATGACGCTTGCGTACCGCAAATCGCAGACGCAGCGGCCGCCGTCGGGGATCGACAAGATGCCGGACAATTTCATTCCCGACTTCGCGCCGATTGA
Organism: Kiritimatiellia bacterium; assembly: GCA_045598785.1. Taxonomy (GTDB): domain Bacteria; phylum Verrucomicrobiota; class Kiritimatiellia; order RFP12; family UBA1067; genus UBA1067. The sequence goes on along the minus strand of JAZLMR010000027.1, from coordinate 6,911 downwards.
CGACGATTTCTCCAAGGACTGGAACCACGAGTCTAATCTGGAGACTAAGCGCGACCTCGAAGGCTGGGGCAAGCTCTGCAAGCATGTGCGCATGTGGTATTACCCGAATCCGTATCAGGCGCGGGTCACGCCGCCGATCGGCAACATCGGGCGGCTCGTCAGCGACATTCGCATCATGCATGCCGCCGGCACCGACCAGATTGGCTTCGAGCACAATGTCGGCGTTTACGACATGACGGGCTTTACCGGCCTGCAGACCTATGTGATGATGCGGCTTTTCGACGATGTCACGCTGGATGCCGCGCAATTGATTCGTGAGTATCTCGACTTTACTTATGGCGCGGCGGCGCCGGGCATGCAGGCGTATCTGGATGAGCTGGAGCGCAAGACGAAGGCGATGAGCGCAACTAATCTGCGCTGGAATCCGCGCATCAGCAGCTATCACTATCTGACCGGCGAGAATTTCCTGAAATGGAGCCGCGACTTCGACCGCATGGAGACGCTCCTCGCGGACGATCCGCTGCGGCTTGAAAACCTGCGCCGGGTCCGCATCAACCTTGACTTGGCGTTGCTGGACCTTTATTTCAAGGCCCGGAAGGAGGCGCCGGCCATTGATTCGGTCGAGCAGATCACGGCGCGCATCCAGCTGGCGACGGAAGCCGTGTGCAAGGCGGCCTTTGCGCCGAAGCGCAAGTGGGCGGCGGATAACTTCCGCAAGTTCGTGCAGAATCAGCTTGCCATCGGCAAGATCATGGCCAAGGCCGATGCGACGACCTTGCCGAAGGAGCTGTTTGGCCAAGTGCCGCCGGAGAAGCTGTTCGTGACGGTGCCGCGCGCGGTCGGCCGCGGTTATCTGGACGATCATGACGCGGCGTTCGGCATTGCGGCTTGCTATGAAAACGTTGCCAAGCCGGAGCGGATGCTCAAGCCGTTTCTGCCTTATCTTTACGACGAGGACCGGCGCAAGCCCGATTGGGGCGTGGGCGGCGAGACGATGCAGGGCCCGAAGCCGGGCAGCCGCGGCAAGTTCGTCTTCTACCGGATGGCGCCGGTGACGCTCAAGCGCAACTGCTTCATTTGCTTCGGGCACGATACCGGCCATGACATCATGGGCGATCTGGGCGCGGCGTTTGAGGAAGGCTCGTTCAATCGGGCGACGGTGTGGCTGTCGCTCAAGTTCGAGGGCGAGCACTATTATCCTGAAGACGCGGGCAAGCCCAACCGCATCTACTGCGACCGCATCGTCGTCGTCCGCGACTGAGCGGCCGGCGACGGGCTTTTTAGCGGCCTCGGCGTCGATTTTGTTTGTGGCTCCGCGCCTTTAATTTGCTTTTAGGTGGCCTTGGGTGGCTTTGCTTTCCAGCGTGCGACCGATTTGGCGCGGCCGATCTCCCGTTCTCGGTCGGGCTGGCGGCTTGTTCTTGCGACCGCTCGGCGTACACGAGTACGCCTTCGAATCGCAGCCCTAAGCCGCGAGCCTCGACCGCGTGCGGTCGCCGGCCTTGTTTCGCCAAATCGGTCGCGCTTGCAACTCTGGTCGAGTTCGTTGTCGGGGCCGGCCGTCGAGCCTCGCTGCCGCTCATCGTCCGGCTCCTCCCGGCGCTTTCATCCGCGAATGCAGGCGCGATGCGGCCTCGCCGAATACGGCTTCGCCCACCTCTCGACCCGCCTTCGCGGCGAAATCGCCGCACCGTCGCCGTCCGCTTCGCTTCGCTCGCCATCGCCGCCCAGCCCCGCCTTCCTCAGTCAAGCGGCAGGCCCTTCGCTCCGCGCCGAAGTGCCGCTAGAGCAATCGAACAATCCGAACAATCTGAACAATCGAACAATTCTCTCTGCCAGTCGGTTCTCCTTAGCGGCCCACGAGCCGATTTTGCGCTCTAGCTCTCGTTTCATTCGCAATTACCCGCTCCTTAGAGTTTAGCCGGCTTAAGTCAACCCAATCTCCAGCCCACTGCCGCTTAGCCATTTCAATGATTGCAGCTGATTGCCAGCCACCCAGCGCCGCGCCCTCGCCCCGTCAAGAATTTCCGCAACGAATTCTCATTTGGCTTTTTCGCAGACGCATCCGCGGTCGGGGCGAAGAGTGTGGGTTTGGTATAATATCGGGCGAAAGGCGGGCGGTATGGATAAGGTCGGGAATGCGGGTATGAAAATGGCGCGAGGCCGGGGCGAGATTGTACCAAGGGATTTTGCCGCGGCGGTCAAGGACATCAAACTGGCGATTCTCCAGTCGCGGGCGCGGGCGGCGCATGCCTCCAATGTCGAGGCACTGAAGCTCTATTTCTATGTCGGCGGTTATGTGTCCAAGAAGACCCGCACGGCGAAGTGGGGAAGCGGGGCGATAGACGCGCTTTCAAACCGGTTGCAGGTGGAGCTGCCGGGACTGAGGGGGTTTGGCGCATCAAGCATCAAAGATATGCGTCACTTCTTTGAAGAGTGGGCAGAGGCTTTTGAATTTCGCCACTTGCCAAGTGGCGAAAGTACGAGTTCCGAAAATCGTCACTTGCCAAGTGGCGAAATTGTAATTCGTCAATCGACAAGTGACGAATTGGAGCCGAATGATTTGGCGGCATTTGTTGCACTGGGATTTACGCATCATCGGGAAATTCTGCGCCATTGTAATGATCTTGACGAACGCTGGTACTATATCCGTTCGTGTGCGCAGGGGCATTGGACGGTGACGGAACTTCTTGCGCATCTCAGGGCGCAGGACTACAAGCATATCGGGGCGCTGCCGAACAACTTCGCAAAGACGATCTCGCCGATGGCTCAGGCGACGCGGGCGGTGCGTTCCTTCCGGGACGAGTATTTGCTGGAGCTTGTGAATCTCGACAATGTCGATGCGGTTCACGATCAGGATGTGGACGAGCGGGTGCTTTCGAAGTCGCTGGTCGCCAACATCGAGAAGACGATACTGGCGCTGGGCGGGGATGACTTCTGCTTTATGGGGCGGGAGAAGCGTCTGGTTTATTCCGGCGAGGAGTTCTTCATTGATCTTTTGTTCTATCATCGCGGACTCAGGGCGATGGTGGCGGTCGAGCTGAAGATGGGCAAGTTCCGTCCCTCCTACCTCGGGCAGCTTGAATTCTACCTGTCGGCGCTGGACGAGCTGATGAAGAAGCCGGATGAGAATCCGAGCATCGGGCTTCTCCTCTGCGAGAAGATGAACAAGGGCGTAGTCGAGTTCGCCGTCCGCGACAAGTCCAAGCCGCTCGGCATCGCCACCTACAAGACGCTCAAGGCCATTCCCAAGCCCTACCGTTCCCTCGCCCCGGTCATCGAAGGTGTCCGCCGCGAACTCGCCAACGGTCTCAAGGAACGCACCAAGAAGACCTCGCGTCATTCCTGATAAACGCATAATTCTGATTGCGGGCATGGAACATCGCTCGCTGTCCTAACCATAACGGTGCAAGTTTGCACTGACGCAAGCCCATTGGGATAACGACCCGACCTACTTGGCAATGTCGGTATACCGGCTTTGGAATGTCGGGCTACCGACTTGGATGGGGTCGGTATACCGACTGGGTCAGGGTCGGTATACCGACATACCCCGATCCGGTAGCCCGACTCGCGCGTCCCGGTATACCGACTGACACCCACTCGGTATACCGACATTGTCATTGCCCGCGGGTGATGGCAAGAACTGCCGCAGATCAAACCGCAATCAAGGAGCCCGAGGTGGTGGGAAACATCTGTGGAGGGAAACCGATAAGTGCAAGGTGGTGAATAATGGTATAATACCACTATCTTAATAGAGAGCTGAGATGTCAAAGATATTCGACAACATTGAGACGAAGTTTGAGGAGGGGTTGCATGCGATCCTGACGAATGTCGGAGTTGAGCGGGCGGACTTCTGCGTGGGGTATTTTAACTTGCGCGGATGGAAGCAAGTTGCCGCGGATAAACTGTTGGACGGAGATAGATGGAAATGATGACAAAGCGAAAACCGATTGCAAGGACACTTGTCCCGGACTTCGAACGGGATATCAAGGAATGGTATATCCGTGAGCATATGCCAGAGGTGTTGGACGTCCTTTTGGTTGATCGGACGACCGGCAAGAACATCATGTGGGGGACGAAGGATTACGAAAGCCGTGGCAAGGGCTTTGGTGAATGGGATGAGATTAAGGCCGACTTGATTGCAAATGAGAATGACAAGGTCATAGTTCCGCGTGTGTGCAAAAACAAGGATGAGCAGCGTCGCCGTGTTCAGGAGAAGGGCGAGGTGTTCACTCCTGCGTGGGTGTGCAACGCGATGAACAATCTGGTGGACAATGCTTGGTTTGAGCGTAAGAATGCCGGCTTTAACAAGGAAAAGACAAAGGGCTGGAAGACAACTTTCAAACCGATTTCCTTCCCGAAGAAGCTCAAGAAGACCTGGCAGGATTATGTTTCGGAAATTCGCCTTGAGATAACATGTGGCGAAGCCCCTTATTTGGCAAGCCGCTATGATATGGCAGCGGCGGCTGATTCGAAGGAACTGATAGACGTCAACGAGCGGATCGGTTTATTGGATCGCAAGTTGCGGATTGTCACGGAACATTGCCGCGATGTGGTGGAATGGGTGAAATGGGCCGAAAAGGCCGTGCAGTCGGTTCTCGGCTATGACTGGCAGGGGGATAATGTTTTCCTTGCGCGGGAGAATGTGCTTTGGACTGTCCTCGAAACGCTTCACACCGAGTTCAACGGCGCAACACTCTCGCCCAAGCAGATTCTGAAATTTGCGAACATCATCAGTTGGAACATCTGGCAGATGGACGGTCTGAAGTTCGTGATACCTTGTACATGCCATTCGGTTCTGATTGTGCAGGAGCAACCGAAGTTGGAGCAGCCCGTCTTGTTTGCCGACCAGGAAGAAACGCCTAAACGCAAGGTGAAGCAACCGCCGCTTGGAAAGCCCTGTGAGGGATGTTCAAAGAAGAATCCCGTTGATGGTGCTCACCTTCATAACGGCGTTTATTGCAAGGTCATGAACTGGGAAACGGGCGAACCGGAGTTTTTCCATGAATTGGTTGGGAATCGGGAGGCGAAATAATGGCTGATACGGCAATACTTGATGAGCTGATTGTCGGGCGGGTTGAGCCGCGTATTTACGCCTTTACCACCAATACAGTCCCCAATTATCTGAAAGTCGGAGACACCTACCGTCCTGTAGAGGTGCGCCTTGACGAATGGCGGGAACATTATCCGCAACTGAAGCGCGAATATGATGAATCCGCAAAGGTTGCTGATGATGTTTTCTTCCGCGACTATTCGGTTCATGCGTTTCTTGAAGAGACCCAACATTGCGAACGGCTGACAAAGGGAATCTTCCCCGGCATCTACTTCTCCAATGAGTTCTTCAAAGGGGCGACAAAGAAGAATGTCGTCGAGGCGATAGCCGACATCCAGCAGGATTTCGACGACAAGGGGCAACGATACCAGTTCTATCGCGTTGAGGACGGCTTGCCTACAGAGCAGAAGTTCGCATCCACGGGAATGTGGGAGCTTCGCCCAAATCAGGACGCGACCGTCAAGAAGTTCAAGGCTGCACTTGCCAAAGGACGCAAGAACTTGCTCATGTATGCCGTGATGCGCTTCGGCAAGTCGTTCACCTCAATATGTTGCGCTAAGGAGATGAACGACGGCAAGGGCGCGAAGCTTGTCCTCGTGCTTTCGGCCAAGGCGGACGTCAAGAACGAATGGCGGCGGACGGTCGAGAGTGCCGAGAATTTCCGCAATGACTATGAGTTTCTTTCGTCGAAGGACTTCGTCAGAAATCCGAAGGTGTTGGATGTAATTCGGAACGAGCAGCACAAGAAAGCCGTGGTGTTCATCACGTTGCAGGATTTGCAGACGCCTACGATCAAGAAGAAGTACAAGCACCTTTTCAAACAGAAGTTCGACCTTTTGCTGGTGGATGAGACCCATTACGGGGCGCGGGCCGGAAAGTACGGCGAGATTCTTCGCAACACCAAGAACTACGTTCCGGACAAGTCATCCAAGCGGGATGGTGAGGACAAGGACAGCGCGGCAGAAATGGATGCCGCGGTCAAGGCGTTCAAGGTCAAGGTGACGATCCATCTGTCGGGTACGCCCTATCGGATTCTGATGGGGAGTGAGTTCGAGAAGGAGGACATCATTGCCTTTTGCCAGTTCACCGATATTGTCAAAGAGCAGAAGGATTGGGACGAGAAGCATAAGCAGGAAATTCTGGACGAGGAAAGGAAGGCGTGGGAGAACCCGTATTACGGCTTCCCGGAGATGGTGCGTTTCGCCTTTCATCCCAACGAATCGACGCGCAAGCGTTTGGATTCGCTTCGCAAGGGCGGTGTGACGTATGCATTCTCCGCCTTGTTCGAGCCGGTGAGCGTCAAGCCGCAGGAAGACGGTAGTCATAAGAAGTTCAAGTACGAACAGGAGATCCTCGATCTCTTTCAGGTGATTGACGGCAGCAAGAAGGACGAGAACCTTCTGGGATTCCTTGATTACGACAAGATCAAGGACGGCAAGATGTGCCATCACATTGTCTGCGTTCTGCCGTATTGTGCATCTTGCGACGCCCTTGAATCCCTTTTGAAGCGCAAGAGCAAGGTGTTCAAGAATCTGGCCGAGTATAAGGTGCTCAATATTTCCGGACACGAAATGCCGCGTGAGTATGCGGATGTCGAGGGTGTGCGAAATGCCATCGAAGATTGCGAGAAGAAGGGACAAAAGACGCTGACGCTGACCGTGAACCGAATGCTGACCGGTTCGACGGTGCCCCAATGGGACACGATGCTTTATTTCAAGGACACGGCATCCCCGCAGGAATACGATCAGGCGATCTTCCGGCTTCAGAACCAATTCGTGCAGGAGCTGAAGTCCGAGGGAGCGGACGGCAAGCCGTCCGACGTCATCAAGTTCAACAAGAAGCCGCAGACGCTTCTTGT
>JAZLMR010000026.1:0-12002 GCA_045598785.1 Kiritimatiellia bacterium | reverse complement strand
TCGATCTTCGGCGGGGTCAGCGTAAAGTGCAAGGAACTCACATGGGACGACGGAAAGCTCCTCGGATTCATGCTCAAACTCGCCGCATAGCCACGCGGCAAAGCAACGGGGCGTCCAAATCGAACCCGCGCGGGCTCGATGCCCGCGCGTTTGAAAAGAGATCGGGCGCGGCCGATTCAGTGCCCCCTGACAGCTCATAAAGGGCAAATAAGCCGCGCCACGACCATTCGGATTGGCCGCTGTCCGCTGGTTGCTGGTTGCTGAAAAACTTCGGAAGCATCAAAAAACTCTCGTCACCGCGCCAGCGGGGAGGAGAGTTTTTTGATGCGTCGGCCGTAGCACTCCTGAAATGACGCTCAGACCTGATAGTAGCACTCCCAGCCCCGGCGCGGCGCCGGGCCCCTGAGGTAATACTGAGCGTAGGCGTCGCCCGGAATCTCGCCACGCACCGGGTCAAACTCGATCGACCGCCGGACGCGCTGGGCGACATTGCCCAGGGCAAACAGCTGCGAGATCCGGCCGCCCACCGAAAACGGGCTCGTGGCCTTGACCTCGCCCTTCACCGCCCGGATGAACGCGCGGTAATGCGACTCCGTCGCGCGCGGGAAGTCCGGCAGCCGCGCCTCGTAATCGCCGACCCGATGCAGCAGATGCTTGTGCGACAGCGACTGCCAGACCGTGCCGTCGCGCTGGTACATCTCCTTGCCGGGATAAAGCGTCGGCCCCCGCGAGGCCCCCTTGACATTCGCCGAATTCTGCGGGATGCCGTCGGGCACCGCATAGACGAAGCCCTTCGGCAGGTCGGGGAAGTTGTCCACCCCGTCGAACCAGTTGAGCTCCAGCTCGTCGTGCCGCGCGCTCTTCGGGAAATACATCCGGAGCGTCACCGCGCACGGATAGCAGAACTGGTTCCAGCCCTCGCACTTGACGAGCTCGATCTTCGTCGGCAGGTCGCCATTGAGCAGGAACTCGTGAACGCAGTCCAGCGTGTGCGCGCCCCAGTCGCCCAGGCAACCGCAGCCGAAATCGTACCAGCAGCGCCACTCGCCGCGCATATACGCCGACGAATACTCGTGATAGCGCGCGGTGCCGAGCCAGGTGTCGTAATCGAGCGTCGCGGGAATCTCCTCTCCGACCGGATACTCGAAGATGTTGCCGCCGTACTTGTGCCAGCGACGGGCGTGGTTCATGTGGACATTGACCTTGTAAACGCCCTGAATCGTGCCGTCGGCAAAATACTGCCGGTGCTGGTAGTACTTGTCCGACGAGTGGCCCTGATTGCCCATCTGCGTCACCACGCCGTATTTTTCGGCCGCCGCCATTAAAAGCCGGCACTCCTCGAAGGTGTGCGCCAGCGGCTTTTCGCAGTAGACCGCCTTGCCGAGCTTCATCGCGTGCATCGCCGCCGGGAAATGCGAGAAGTCCGGCGTCGCCACCAGCACCGCGTCGATTTCATCCGCCATTTCATCGAACATTTTGCGGAAGTCGTGATAGCGCGGCAGGTCCGGAAATGCCCGGAGCGCCGGCAGCGTCGCCTCCGCGCCGAGATCGGTGTCGCAAAGCGCGACCAGTTCGCAGAGATCGCTCGCGTCGCGCTCGAAATCGCAGCCGCCGACCTGCGGCTGACTGCCGAAGAACTGCTGCAGGTCATACCACGCCTGCTGGCCGATGCCGATGGCCGCGAGGCGCACCTTGCCGTTCGCACGGTAGGCGCGGGACGAGAAGCAACCCGGCGCCAGCTGCACCGCGCCCAGCGCGGCGGCCGCCTTGAGAAATGTCCGGCGATTCATGGCTCAACCCCGAAGGACGTCGTCGAACTTCAGCCCGAATTCCTTCAGGTTGACGGCGAGATCGAACTTGTCGCAGGCAAAGGGCTTCATCAGCCGGTCGTATTCGGCGTTGCCCGTCGTCTCCTTCGCGACATCCCAGTCGAGCTTAAAGCCGTCCTTGCGGCCGCGCCCGAGCTCCATGCACATCTGGCCGAGCGAGCAGATCGAGGTCGACCGATGGCCGCCCTCGGCGTCCGTGAGCGCCAGCGACTGCTTGCCGGCGACGAGCGCGTCCACCCAGTTGGTCGCGTGGCTAAGCTCCTTCTGGTTGTCGCTCGGCATTCCCGAAATGTCGGGCAGGATCGCGTCGCGCGACGCGGCGAGCGGCGGCAGCGCCCCCGGCGGCAGCTTCACGTCCGGATCCGACGCCGTGACTTTCGCCGCGCCGCGGCAGCAGAAGAGCCAGTCGCCGTTTTCGCCGATGAACTTGACGCCGTTCTGATAGCGGTCGCAGACGTGCACTTCGGTCGCGCCGCGATTGAAGGAGTAATGCAAGTCGTAATGGGTGTGCACGTTCCAGAGCCGGCCGCCGGAAAGGTCCATCCAGCTGCAGGTGCCCTCGACCGACTCGCAGCCGACGGCATCCAGACCCCAGCGGGCAATGTCGAGATGATGCGCACCCCAGTTGGTGATCATGCCCCAGCCGTAGGGCGCCAGCTGAATCCAGCCCGGCCGGTCGTGGATGCGGTCGAGGTTCTGCGTATGGCAGCGCGTCCAGTTGTAGGGCACATTGTGATCGGTCGGCCCGAGCCAGGTGTCGTAGTCGAAGGTCGCCGGCACCGGCTCCGCCCGGCACGAGCCGCCCGCAACGTCGATGCCGAGGCCGATCTCGACCTTCTTGATCCGGCCCAGCCGGCCGGCGCGCACCGCCTTGCAGACTTCGGCGAACTGCGGCGAGCTGCGCTGCTGCGAGCCGACCTGCAGGATGGTGCCGTAACGCTTCGCCAGATTGGCGAGGATCCGCCCTTCCATGATCGTCTGCGTGAACGGCTTCTGAAGCCAGACGTGCTTGCCGGCGCAGATCGCCGTCGTCGCCACCAGCGCGTGCCAGAAATCGGGCACGCAGATCATCACCGCGTCGATGTCGGGCCGGGCGCACAGCTCCTTGTAGTCATGATAGACCGCGACCTTCGAGCCGTCGTTGTATTCCCGGTCGATGATGCCGGCGGCGTAGTGCGAGCGGCGGTCGTCGAGATCGCAGACCGCCACCAGGCGCACGCGGCTGCGGTTGGGGGCCTGAAGCATGCAGGGGATTTCAAAGGAGGTCGAGATCCGGCCGCAGCCGACGACACCGACATTCACCACCTGATTCGCCCTGAAGACCGAGCAGCCGCCGAAAATCATCGGCGCCGCGCCGCTCGCCAGCATCCCGCCCAAAAATTCCCTACGATTCATAATTAGCTCTCCTTTGAAATTTAAGTTCATCCATTATCGCAAAAAATCATTAGCTTCGCTAGTAATTTTCGCCCTACCGCCGCCGGGCGAGCATCTCGTGATACTCGCTGTAGCTGCCGTCAAACCAGGTCGTCTTCCCCTTGCCTTCAAACGCCAGAATATGCGTCGCAATGCGGTCCAGGAACCAGCGGTCATGCGACACCACCATCACCGAGCCGCCGAAATCCTGCAGGCCCTCCTCCAGCGACCGCAGCGTCGCCACGTCCAGGTCGTTCGTCGGCTCGTCCAGCAGGAGCAAGTTGCCGCCGCTCGTCAGCAGCTTCGCCAGATGCACGCGGTTGCGCTCGCCGCCCGACAGCACCCCGACCTTCTTCTGCTGCTCGGGCCCGCGGAAATTGAAGCGGCTCACATAGGCGCGCCCGTTCATCATCGTCGTGCCCGCGAGCTTCACGAACTCGCCGCCGCCGGTAATCGCCTCGTAGACGGTTTCCTCGGCCTTGAGCTCGCTGCGCGTCTGGTCGACATAGGAAAGCTTCACCGTCTCGCCGACCTTGAACGAGCCCGCCAGCGGCTGCAGCTGCCCGGTAATGAGCTTGAAGAGCGTCGTCTTGCCCGCGCCGTTCGCCCCGATCACCCCGACGATGCCGCCGCGCGGCAAATCGAAATTGAGATCCTCGTAAAGCACCTGCCCGTCGAAGCCCATCTTCACATGCTCGGCCCGCACCACCAGGTCCCCGAGCCGCGGCCCCGGCGGGATGCGGATGACGAGATCGTCCTCGCGCGTCGAGACTTCCTGCTTCTGCAGCTCCTCGTAGCGCTCGACGCGCGCCTTGGCCTTGGCATGGCGCCCGGACGGATTGGTCTGAATCCACTTGAGCTCGTTCTCCAGCAGCTTCTGTCGCGACTTCTCCACCTTCGCCTCGCGCTGGAGCATCGCCTCCTTCTGCTTGAGCCATTCCTCGTAATTGCCCTTGTAGGGATAGCAGATGCCGTGGTCCAGTTCGAGAATCCAGTCGGTGACGTCGCTCAGGAAGTAGCGGTCATGGGTGACGACGATCAGCGTGCCCTTGAACTCCTTGAGATAGGCCTCCAGCCGGAAGGTGGTCTCCGCGTCCAGGTGATTTGTCGGCTCGTCCAGCAGGAGCACGTCGGGATTCGACAGAAGGAGTCGCGCGATGGCGACGCGACGGCGCTCGCCGCCGGAAAGGACGCCGACCGACTTCGCGCCGTCCGGACAGCCGAGGTCGGCCATGCGGCGCTCGACGAGATTCTCCAGGTTCCAGTAGTCGTTCTGGTCGATGATCGCCTGCAGCCGCTCCATTTCCGCCGCCGCCTTGGGGTCGTCCAGCTCGCAGCAAAGGTCCTCGTAGCGCGTCACCATCGCCTGCGCCTCCGCGACCCCCTCCATCACCGTCTCCAGCACGGTCTTCGAGTCGTCCAGCACCGGCTCCTGCGGCAGATAGCCGACCTTGGTGCCCTTCGCCACCTGCACCGTCCCCATCAGGTCGGTGTCGAGCCCCGCCAGAATCTTCAGGAGCGACGACTTGCCGGCGCCGTTCGCCCCGATGACGCCGATATGCGCCCCGTAGAAAAACGAGAGGTTGACCTCCTTGAGAATCGTCTTGGTGCCCTGCTGCTTGGTAACGTCAATCAACGAAAACTGATATTCACCTGCCATAAGTCGCTTCCTTGTTTATCTTTCCATCCCCTTCAAAATCCCGATGCGCTCACTCGGTCTCCTCCAGCACCGCCGCCCGGCGCTCGCGGATCAAAAGCGACGGATTGCGCTTGAGCGCATTCGCCGTCGCCTTCAGCGAGGAGGTGATCTCCGCCGCATCCTCCATCGTCCGCTCCAAGTCGGCCTGCTTCGTCTCCACCATCGTCCGGACCCCGTCCGTCGCCTTGGCCAACGCCTCGACGGCCGCCGCGACATTCGACCACGCGGCCTCCAGATCCATCTTGTTAAGCTGGTTCATCACCTTGGTGGCGGAATCCGAAAAGCTGTCGAGCAGCGAAACCTGCGACGGGATGTAGAGATGCTGCGGCTGCCAGGCGAGCGGCGGCACCGGCGCGGCGTCAGGGTGCAGGTCGAACTCGATGCGGGAAAGCCCGGTGATGCCGCTCGCGGTGACCGTCGCCCGCAGCCCGTGGTCGATCATCGCCTGAAGCTCCTCCCGGTCGTCGTCATCCGAATCATCGGTGGCGCCGATCAGGTCCTTCCGGAGCGCCATCACTACGCGAATGAGACTGGCCTCCTTCCCGTCCACCTGGGGATAGGCGTTGATGACGAAGGCGATCTTGCGCACCTTGCCGATCTTGACGCCGCGGAAATTGACGTCCGAGCCGACTGAAAGTCCGCTCACCGATTTCTCGCAATAAGTCTCGACCATGAGGAAGTCGCGGTCGTCGGAAACGCCGCCGAGATAAATCAGCGTGGCGACGATCGCCGCAATGCCGGCTACCACCGTGATGCCGAGCTTGGAATAGGATGCCTTGTTGTCACTAGCCATGTCATTCTCCCCGATTGAAAAACTTCCGCACAAAATCGTCTTCGCACGACGACTGCAGCTCGCGGGGGCTCCCGAGGGCGATCATGCCCTCGCGCGCCTTGTCGAACATCGCCGCCCGGTCGGCGATCTTGAAGATGCTCGGCAGCTCGTGCGTCACGACCACGAAGGTCATGCCCCGCTCGCCGCGCAGCCGCAAGATGAGCTCGTCCAGCGAAGCCGAGGTGATCGGATCCAGCCCCGCCGAAGGCTCGTCCAGAAACACCACTTCGGGCCCCAGCGCCATCGCCCGCGCGATGGCGACGCGCTTGCGCATGCCGCCGGAGATTTCCGACGGCAGCTTGTCGGCGGCGTCCTCCAGCTCCACGTCGGCCAGGAGCGCACGCGCCCGGTCGCGCCGTTCCGCCCTGCCGAGGCTGGAGAACTCCTCCAGCGGCAGCATCACGTTCTCCAGACAGGTCATCGAGCCGAAGAGCGCCCCCGACTGGTACATGACGCCGATCTTGCCGCAGAGCTCCGCGCGCGTCGCCGCGCTCCACTCCCGCCCGCAGAGGGTCAGCCGGCCGGCGAGCACCGGATTGAGCCCGATCATGTGCTTCATGATCGTCGACTTGCCGCAGCCGGATCCGCCCAGCAGAATGAAGATCTCGCCCTTGGCGATCTCAAAGGACACATCCCTAAGAATCACCTTGCCGGGATAGCCGGCATCCACATGTTCCAGAGTTATGACCGCATTTTCCATGTCGCCCCAACCGCCTAGAGCCCCCACACGTAGCACATCACCGCCAGCAAACCGTCGGTAACGGCAATCCACACGATGCCGCCGACCACCGCCGCCGTGGCGGCGACGCCCACACCGTCGGCCGTCGAGCGCGTCCGCATGCCCGCCGAGCAGCCGATGACCCCGACCAGCAACCCGAAGAGCACCGACTTGCCGAGCCCGAAGAGAATCATAAAGAGCGTCGTGGTACTGACGAAATGGTTCCACGAGACCACCAGCGGAATGTTCATCATCGACAGCACCACCGCGCCGCCAATGAGGCCCGCGATCTCGGCGAAGATCGTCAGCACCGGCATCGCCAGCATGGCCGCCACCACCCGCGGCAGCACCAGAAAGCGCACCGGCGGCAGGCCCATCGTCGTCAGCGCGTCCAACTCCTCGTCGACCTTCATGGTGCCGATCTCGGCCGCAAAGGCGGAACCCGAACGCCCCGCCAGCACGATGGCCGTAACCAGCGGCCCCAGTTCGCGGAAAAGCCCCAGCGCCAGCATGTCCGCCACATACACCTCGACCCCGAACATCTTAAGCGCCGCCGCGCACTGAAACGCCAGGATGACGCCCAGCAACAGCCCGATGCCGGTCGAGACCGGCAGCCCGTCGTAGGCCGCGCGCTGAAAGGCCAGCGCCGAATCGCCGAGGCGAAACTGCCGCGGATGCCTTAGCGCCGTGAACACGCAGGCGAAGGTCTCGCCGATAAATGCGAACTGGCCCACCTTCGGCTCCTCAGGGAAGTTTGCCGATGGCCTCTCCGAGCGCCGCGGAGATCGCCTTGCTGAAGGCGGCGCCGTAGCGACCGTCCGCCGCGTCCACCGTCGAAGCGCCCGTCACGTGCAACGCCGGGCGACCGGCCGCTTCCAGCCGCAAGACCAGTTCGACGACCGCCTGACGCGAGCCCGGCTGCCGGCAGTCGAGCGCCAGCTTGCGCACCGCCACTTCCACCTCGTTTTCCGTCTTCACGATCGAACTTGCGCCGACCACCGCCTGAAACCGCCCCGACGCGCGCATGGCATCCGCCACCACGCCCTTCAGGAGCGCCGCCGGCGCCGCAGCAAATTCGTGATAGTTGTCGAAGGCAATCGAGCCGTTCGCCCGCAGGACCGCCAGGTTGCGCTCGCCATAGGGCGCGCGCACGATTACCGCCGCCATGCGCGTGATGCCATATTGCGGCGTCGCCGCCGGCAACGCGCCGTCCGCCTGGTATTCCAGCGGCCACAGCGAAACTTCGGGATCGGCGGCGGTAAGGCAACCGGCCAGCATCGGCAAGCTCAACAGACACCACAGTTTCTTCATCTCCTCATTCCCCCTTTTGAAAAACCAGCCGGACGGGACCGAAAAGCCCGGACTGATGGTTCTCGCGATCATAAACGCGCTGCCGCGAATCGTAGTTGTCGCTCGGCGGATAGGCGGCGCTGATCCGGCGACGGATTGCCTCGTCGCCAACCTGATTCGCCAGCAAGTTCGCCACCACGACTTCCAATTCGTTTTCGCCGGCCTTCAACTCGGCTTCGAACTCAAACGGCCCGAAGAAGCGGCTGCCGAGGTCCTGACCGTTCAGCCGTGCCTGCGCACACCAGCAGACCTCGCCGAGATCAAGCCGCGCCTTGCCCGCCCGGGGCGAGACGAACCGAACGCGATAAAGCGCCTTGCCGCTGAAGGTCATCCCGAGCTGCGAGCGCCAGTCCCCAAGCGCAGTCGGCGCAGCCGGCGCGGCGAGCGGACGAATCACGAAATCGTCTTCCCCCGCCTCGTGACTGACGAGCGGCCGCAGCGTCCAGCCCTCCGAAAGCTCCAAGGTCTCGCCCGCATACTCGACTGCGGGCGGCGCGTCCGGCACTTCGCCCGCCAGATAGATCTCCGTCTCGCCGCCTGCCATCCAAACCCCCAGCCGACCGTCCTCGGCAACGCGCGTATACCGATCGGCGAGCGGGTCGTATTTGACGATCCTCCCGCCTTCGGAGAAGGTCAGCACCCCCGCGCGCTCCCAAATGTATTCGTTCATCACGAAGTAGATGGAAGTCGGGCCATCCACGCGCTTCAAAACGCGGATTTCCGTCGACCCCTGACCGTTCACCGCCAGCGTGCGCGGCACCTTGCCGAGTTCCTCCGGCCCGACGACCGTGCCGCCGGCGCGCGTGAATTCCGCCAGCTTCGCCTTCGCCGCCCCGGACAGCCACTTCGAAGTCGGCAGCACCACGTTCCGATAGGTCATTGCGCCGACGCGAAGCCCCGCCGGCGTCACCGTCGCACCGGCCAGCGACTCGTCGTCGGTAAAGTCGTAGTCGACTTGCATCCGATCCAGCGCCTTGGCGACCGCATATTGGGCGAAGGCCGCCGCCTCGCAGTCCGCCCCGCCGGCCCAGAGCCCGCGCACATCATAAAGGACGACCGTCTCGGCGCCGGGCCGCCCGCGCGAAAGCATCGCCGCCGTCCGCTCGATATACTTGAACCCCTGCGGCAGCATGTCCCAGTAGGGCGTGACCGGCCCCGAATGCGGCTCAAAGAGGAGCATCCACTGCCGAGCATACGACAGCGCGTAATAGCCGAAGACAAAGGTGTTGATGCCGCGAACGAACTGCGCGTCGATCACCCACTTGAACTGCCAGGGCGTCAGCGAGTCGCCGTAGATGCCGAACGATTCCGACAACGCGAACTTACCGCCCGTTTGGTTGCGCGCCGACGACGCATAGCGCGGGAACGGCAGCACCGTCGCCTGGAACTCGGTCGTCGGATGGCCGGGGAAGAGCTGGCGCCAGATCGTGTCCACGCCGGGCACGTCCAGCGTGCGCAAGGTCTTCAAGAGATTGCCGTGGCCATTGCGGGCGAGATGCTCGGGGCGGTCCTCGCCGTTGACATGCCCGCCCGAAAGCATGCCCTGCTGATGGCACCAGTCCTGAATGGGGCGATAGAACCGCTCGACCACCAGCTCGGACAGAACCTCGTAATAGTCAATGCGCAGCTTCGCCAGCCGGTCGTCGGAGTCATTGACGCGCGTCATCAGCTCGGGGACGAACGGCCGCAGGTCATAGCCCTTCCGGGCGAGGAACTGCTCCGCAAAGTCTTCGGCCCAGCCGAGCGAATAGCCGTAGACACCGCGGTCGTACTGCGGCTCGTCGGTAAAGGCGACCTTCACCGTGGTGCCCGCGGCGGGGCCCAGGGCTTTCGCCGTCGGCGCATGCACGATTTCCAAAAACCGTTCCGTCGCGCCCTTTTCCAAGATTGAAACATAATCGGGATTCCGCCGCAACGGCACCGACTGGAGCGAACATTCGCCCGTTCGCGTGGAATCAGCGACCGGCGGCGGCACGCCCTTAGGCGCTGGCGGCGGCGGCGGGAAGCCATAACGGCGAGCGTTAAAGCGGCCTTCGGGATCGCTGGCCGCGACCTTGCCGCAGGCGCCGCCGGACGGCCAGCCGCCCTCGTCATAAAGATAGACGTGCATCCCGAGCTCGCCCGCGCGCTTCGCGACCGCGGCAAATACCTGCTGATATTCTGCCGTCAGGTAATCCGGATCCATCTGCGAGGAAAAGAGGCCCGGCCGAAAGCCCTTCGGGAACGGATGCACGCACACGTTGCGCAGCCCGTGTGCGCGCATGTCCTCAAGCTGCGAGAGCAATTTCGGCAATTTGAGCTTCGCATTCCACATCCAGAAATACGACGGGGAGAAGAGCGGGTCCGAATCGGCGACCACTTCGGGGGTGCGCGTGAATTCGAGCGGCATCGGCTGGCCGAAGGCGAAATGGTCGGCAAAGGCCTTCAGTTCCCAGGGCTGCGAGCCGGCGCGCTGGCCGTGCGGCATTTCCGGGCGAATCCGAAACCAGTTGCCGCTCGTCACCAGCGCGGCGGAATTGCTGACCGAAGTCAGGCTGAAGGCGAAGTCGCGGGCGCCGGTCACCCAGAGAAATGGGCACTGGGCATCGGCGAGATAACTCTTGGGATCCCAAAGCGCCTCCCAGCGCTCGCCGCGCTCGCCCATGCGCGGAAGCTTCGCCGTCGAAAAGCCTGCCGGCGCGTAGCGGTTGAAGCCGCAGCCGTAGACCGGCATGGCCCAGCTGTAGCGGTGGTCGACGGCGGCGGCAATGCAGGTCAGATAGCCGCCCCAGGAGATGCCGGTGATGCCGACGCGCGCCGGGTCGACCTCGGGAAGCGAGCGAAGGAAGGTATGCGAGCGAATGACGGCCGCCACCGCATGATAGGTCCACTGATCGTGAATCGGCTTATCGGTCTCATTAAGCCCTCCCCAGCCCTTCGGCCCGGAAAACTCATGGCGCGCCCATTTCTTCGTCGTCGGATCCTTGACCGGTAGCGCCCCGCAGGTGTCCATCGCGATCGCCGCGTAGCCGCGCTCGTTCCACTCCCGGACCCACCAGTCGAAAGCCGTGCCCTCGCCGCCGTGCACCAGCACCATCGCCGGCACTTTAGCCGACGCGCTCGCGCCCTTCGGCAGCCCGTACCAGGCAAAGAAGCGCGTCGGCTTGCCCGCGCAGTCGACGCCGTCCAGCATCACCGCCTCAACCGCGCCGGTGAGACTCGACGAATACTTCGCCGGCGGCGGCAGGGCCAGCACCGCGTTCCACATGTCCGACGCCGCCGACGCCCCTAGCGCCAGCATCGCCGCCACCAGCGCCAGCCCTTGGCGCCATCCGCGCAAATTCCCTTCCCTTTGCCGATAATTGCCATTCATTAGCCTGTAGTATACACTATCGGCAGAGAACTTGCCAATTCACCGACGCGCGGGGTGCGATTGCTGGGCGATGGAAGCGCGAAGCGTTGGAGTCGCGCGGCATGAGGCAGACGATCGACGGTCGACGACCGACGGGCGCGAGAGAGCCGACGAGCGACGACCGTGGGCGATGGAAGCGCGAAGCGCCAAAATCGCGGCGCGTGGGGCTGGTAATCGGCTGCAATCATTGCAATGGCTAAGCGGCAGTGGGATGGAGATTCGGTTGACTTAAGCCGGCTAAACTCTAAGAGGTGGGCGATTGCGAATGAAGCGTGAGCTAGAGCGCAAAAGAAAATCGGCGCCGCGGGCCGCTAAGAGAGGGAGGCGACAAGCGACGGTCGACAACCGACGGGCGACGACCGACGACCGACGACCGACGGCCGTCGATTCGCCCTGCCAGCGGCATCAAGGCGCGGAGCTAAAGAAACCTGCCGCTTGCCTGAGGAAGGCGGGGGCGGGCGGCGATGTCGAGCGAAGCGAAGCGGACGGCGACGGTGCGGCGATTTCGCCGCGAAGGCGGGTGCGAGGTGGGCGAAGCCGTATTCGGCGAGGCCGCATCGCGCCTGCATTCGCGGATGAAAGCGCCGGGAGGAGCCGGACGATGAGCGGCAGCGAGGCTCGCCGGCCGACCCCGACGACGAACTCGACCAGAGTTGCAAGCGCGACCGATTTGGCGAAACAAGGCCGGCGACCGCACGCGGTCGAGGCTCGCGGCTTAGGACTGCGACCCGAAGGCGTACTCGTGTACGCCGAGCGGTCGCAAGGACAAG
>JAZLMR010000025.1:0-4220 GCA_045598785.1 Kiritimatiellia bacterium | reverse complement strand
AATCCTGATTTTCCCGTTCATGAGATGTGCTTGCTCCAGAGTTGGACGAGCATATCATCTCAAAAATCGCCTCTTTTGTCAAGTGCGGGCGGGAATCCAATAATGACGCGGCGGATTGAGATTGAAATTAATCACCATGGCCCTAAAATACCTGGGGTCACCATTGACTTCAGGGCGCATAAATAGTATCATACGATAGTTTTTTCGGCGATCTCCAGGGTCGGACCGGGGAGATGATTTTGTTTTTTGACAGTAACTGAAGGAGTGACAAGATGGCGATGAACAATCAGCTGCTTGCGGTCGTGCAGCATATTGAAAACGAGCGTGGCGTAAGCCGGGAAATCGTTCTGACGGCAATCGAGCAGGCGATCTGCCAAGCGGCGCGCAAGAACCAGAGCGTCACCAATGACCTCAGGGTTGTCATCGACCGCAAGGATCTTTCGCTCCACGTCTACGACACGCTGGTCGTCTCCGACGAGGACGTCGGGCCCGGCTTCATCACCTCGCAGCGCGCAATGCGCTTCAATCACGGCAATCCCGTGGCCGAGGGCGATACGATCGAGATCGAGATGCCGGCCGCGCGCCTCGGGCGCATCGCGGCGCAGACTTCACGGCAGATGATCATGCAGAAGATCCGCGAGGCCGAGCGCACCAACACCTTTTCCGAATACAAGGATCGCGTCGGCGACATCGTCTCCGGCACGGTCAGCGCGATTTCCCACCGCGACATCTACGTCACGGTCGGCAAGACCGAGATGGTGCTGCCGGGCAAGGAGTGCATCCCGACCGAGGAATATCAGATCGGCGACCCCATCCGGGCGATCATCCTGCGCGTCGATCCCGAGGCGCGGGGGCCGAGCGTGCTCCTGTCGCGCACGAGCGGCAAGTTCGTCGAGGCGCTCTTCCGCATGGAAGTGAGCGAAATCGCCGACGGCGTTGTTGAGATCATGGGTGTTAGCCGCGACCCCGGCTACCGGGCGAAGATCGCGGTGCGCACCGCGAACGAGAACGTGGATCCCGTCGGCGCGTGCGTCGGCCAGCGCGGCAGCCGCGTCCGCTCGATCGTCAACGAGCTTTCGGGCGAGAAGATCGACATCGTGCGCTGGAACGAGGACATCCGCCAGTACGTGGCGCAGGCGCTGTCGCCGGCCAAGCTGGAGTCGATTGAAGTCGACCCCGTGCAGCCCAATACGGTGCACATCGTCGCGGCGGCCGACCAGTATTCGCTGGCGATCGGCAAGCGCGCCCAGAACGTGCGGCTGGCGACCAAGCTCACCGGCTGGCACGTCGAGGTGAAGAAGGCGATGGCGTCCGCTTCCTTCGAGGACCAGAAGGCCGAGGCGATCAAGCTGCTGGCGGAGATGCTTTCGGTCTCCACCGCGGTGGCGACGCAGATGGCCGACGCCGGCTACCTTACGGTCGACGGCATCGCCGAGGAGGACGAGGCGAGCTTCATCGCCGCGACGGGTCTGGACGAAGTTACGGCCAAGGGCATTTACGCGGCGGCGCAGGCGGTCGCGCAGCTGACGGCCAATGCGGGAGACGATGCCGAATGAGAATTTACGAACTAGCCCGGGAAATCGGCGTTTCTAGCGCGGACGTCCTGAAGGCCGCGGAGCGTCGCGGCGTTGATGCCAGCAGTGCGATCAGTGCGTTGGAGGACGAAGACGTATCGAAGCTGCGCAATGCGCTGGCGGGAGTGGACAAGGCGGGCCTGCAGCAGAAGCGCGAGGCCAAGCGGAAGACGGCGGCGGAACTTAACGCCGAGTTCTTTGCGGCGCAGAAGGCGCGGCTGGACGAGCATCTGAAGATCGCCCGCGAGGCGGCCGAAGGCAAGTATGTGGCCAAGCCGCTTCCGCCGGCCGCGGCGTCGGCGACTGCGCCGGCGGCGAAGCCGGCTTCGGCGGCCAAGCCCGAGCCCCGGCCCGAGCAGCCGAAGATTCGCATGGCGCCGGGCGTGAAGCTGGCGAAGCCGGTGCCGACGCTGTCGGCGGCGCAGACGGGGCTGACGGCGGCGGGCTTCAAGCCGCTGCAGCATGCGAAGCCGGCGGCGACGATTTCGATTTCCGTGGCGGCGCCGCCGAAGGTGCGGCCGCCCAAGGCGGTCGACCTTGACGACTACGAGCGCGGCAACCGCAAGGGCAAGAAGGACCGCGAGGGCCAGAAGAGCTTTGACAAGCGCGTGCCGCGCGTGGCGCAGGTGGTGCCGCAGCAGGGCAGCCGCATTTCGGTCAACGAGGATTCCAAGGAGATCTCCATCCGCGGCGCGGTGGTCGTGAAGGACCTGGCGGCGAAGCTGAACATCAAGCCGAACCGCCTGATTGCGGACCTGATGGGGCTCAAGATCCTGGCGTCCATCAATCAGCGCGTCGAGCCGGACGTGGCGACGAAGGTGGCCGAGAAGTACGGGTTCAAGGTGACGATCGAACAT
This sequence comes from Kiritimatiellia bacterium, assembly GCA_045598785.1. GTDB lineage: Bacteria > Verrucomicrobiota > Kiritimatiellia > RFP12 > UBA1067 > UBA1067. The sequence continues at coordinate 1,789 of JAZLMR010000025.1, read as the reverse complement.
GCTCGCGACAAGGCGGCGGCGAAGCCGGTGCTGAAGGCGATCGACGCCGACGACCTGATTCCGGAAGATGCGCCCGAGACGCTCAAGCCGCGCGCGCCGGTGATTACCTTCCTCGGCCATGTCGACCACGGCAAGACGACGCTCATGGACTGGATCCGCAAGGAGCATGTCGCCCAGGGCGAAGCCGGCGGCATCACCCAGCAGATCAGCGCCTATCAGGTCGAGATCGCGGGCAAGAAGATCACCTTTTTGGATACGCCCGGCCACGCCGCGTTCAGCGCGATGCGGGCGCGCGGCGCGCAGATCACCGACATCGCGGTCCTGATCATCGCAGCCGACGACGGCATCATGCCGCAGACCGAGGAGTGCATCCGGGTCGCGCGGCAGACGGGCGTGCAGATCATGGTGGCGATCACCAAGGCCGACAAGCCGACGGCGAACGTCGACCGGGTGAAGCAGCAGTTGCAGAAGCAGGGCCTCACGCCGGAAGACTGGGGCGGCGACATCATCTGCTGTCCGGTTTCGGGGCTGACCGGCGAGGGCGTCGACACGCTCCTGGAGAACATTCTCGTGCAGGCCGAGGTGCTGGAGCTGCAGGCCAATCCGAACCGCCGCGCCAACGGCTTCGTGATCGAGTCGGAGCTGCAGCAGGGGCTCGGACCGTGCGCGACGCTGCTGGTGACGGGCGGCACGCTCAAGGTGGGCGACGCGATTCTCATCGGCGAGCATTTCGGCAAGGTCCGGGCGCTCATCGACGACCACGGCCGGCGCATCAAGGAAGCGCCGCCGGCGACGCCGGTCAAGTGCACCGGGCTTTCGGGCGTGCCCGAGGCCGGCAGCGAGTTCCGCGTGATGCTGGACGAAAAGCGCGCGCGCACGCTCGCCGAGCAGACGGCGCAGGAGAAGAAGGAGCAGGAGCTCGCCACTTCCAAGGCGTCGACGCTCGATGCGCTGATGGACCGCATGGCGGCCGAGGGCAAGCGCGAGCTCAACGTGATCGTCAAGTCCGACACCCAGGGGTCGCTGGAGGCGATTGTCGAGGCGCTGCGCCAGATCAAGTCCGAGAAGGTCGGGCTTAACGTGATCGGCACCGGCACGGGCAACGTGTCGCTGACGGACGTCAAGTCGGCGGCCGCCGGCAAGGCGATTGTGGTCGGCTTCGACATCGGCAACGATTCGGGCGTGCAGCAGCAGGCTCGTCACGACGGCGTGCGGATCAGTTCCTTCCGCATCATCTACGAGCTGCTGGACCATGTCAAGAACTGCATGCTCGATTTGCTGCCGCCGGAATACAAGGAAGTCGTGCTCGGCCACGCCGAAATCAAGGCGATTTACGACATCGGCAAGCTCGGCAAGATCGCCGGCTCGCAGATGCTCGACGGCAAGCTGTCGGCCAAGGAGAAGTATCGCATCCTGCGCCAGAAGGAGCAGGTGTGGGACGGCAAGGTGCAGACGCTCCGCCACTTCAAGGACGAAGTCAAGGAAGTGACCGGGCAGCAGGAATGCGGCGTTTGCTTCGCGGGCTACGAAGGCTTTCAGGTCGGCGACACGATCGAGTGCTACTCGCTTGAGGAACTGCCGCGGAGCCTGTAGAGCTATTCCACTATTCGCATTAAGCACTGGGTGCGATTTTAATTAGTGGGTGAATTGCTCGTTTTTGATGTTCGAAACGGGCGTGCAGCCTGCGGCCGGACGGGTGAGTTTCGGTGGTAAAACGGCGGCTTTGCGCTTTCGGCCGAAATATGCTATAATATGGGCGATTTCGCCTTGGGCGAATTGTACACTTGAA
>JAZLMR010000024.1:0-15945 GCA_045598785.1 Kiritimatiellia bacterium | reverse complement strand
CCGATGCGTCCGGTCGAGCTGAGGGACGTGCTCGGGATCGCGAGTCGGGCATACTTCACGCTCAAGTATCTTTCGCCCTTGGTGGCTGGTGGCTATATTGCGCCTGTCGACAAGGACAGCCCCTCGTCGTCGAGGCGCGCGTACAAGTTGACTCGTAGGGGCGAGGAGGCGGCGCAATGGTGACCGTATCACTTCGACCGTATCACAAGGGTCTGACCCCCGAAGCCGCAAGGGTCTGACCCTCGAAGCCGCGAAGCCCCTCTTCATGATTGTTTGCCAGGCTTTGACAGGCGCACCTTAACGACCGCCTTAACATACTCAGCCGGCGGATTCGACTCCTGGGTGCAGCCCGGCCGATGTCCGCCGTAAGGCGGGAAAAACATGGCGAATTCGCCAGGCACCAGCTCCAGCGGCTCCCCCTTGGTGCGGAAAAGGACATAGTCGTCCTTGGCGTTGAACGGCAGCGCCAGCTCCTTTTCCGTCAGCGTATGCGTGCCAATCGTCTCCTTGCCCGAAATCGGAACGTGAATGTCCATATACTCGCGATGCGCCTCGCCGTCGCCGAGCTGATCGAATGGCACGAGCTTCGGGATCATCACATTGACATAGACCCTGTCGCCATCGATCTCGGTGCGCCCCGGACGAAGCGAACCGAGCTTCGTCTCGCGCAGAAACCTCAGCGCCGTCTTGAGATTCGGGTGGAAAAACTCAAACCGCTGCGAATCGGCGATGCTTCCGGCCAGAAACGGCGGAATGTAATCGAGGTTCGTCCGCACCAGATCGGGGCCGCGCTTCGCCACGAGTTCTTCGTACTTCGCCCGGCATTTCGCACGGTCGGCGTAGATCCACTCCTCGCAAACCGGCTCCGTGCGGCTCACCATGTCATAGACTTCCCAAAAGCCGGCCCGCGTCAGTACCCTGAGCGCCCAGCCGGGACAGTGATCGCAGTATATGGGGCAGGCGCCGGTCTCCGAAGTCAGCGCCTTGGCAAGCGAAGGACACCGGTGCATTATCAGCCGCAGACAGTCCGGCTGGAATTCCATGTCCATGTCGCAGTTCTCCTCGATGCGAATGCGGCAATAGTAGTCGTACATCCCCTTCAGGCCTTCGCGACGGAACTGATCGAGCGCGAAATTGCCCTGTCGATCCGCAACCCGCTCGTAATAGCGCTCGAGCGCCGGCCGGCCGCAGCGGGCAATGTGCTTGAACACTTCGTTGTAGAACAGCACGAAGCAATCGGAAGGTATCATCGCCCGCCCTCCTTCCGCGCATCCTGATAGGCGATGCTGACGGCGAAATCGGCGAGCACGAAACGGCCCGCGCCGCCGGGGTCGACTTCGACCGTGTTGATCCCGCAGACTATCAGCTCGGGAGGAACCTCCCTGAAGGTGTAGAGACCGTCCGCAAACGTTCCCGACTCCAGCCGCGAACCGTTCAGGCTGAAGCCGACCGCCGTCGGCGCCGTCACCCCTTCGGTCAGCGCCATGACCGTGATCTGCGGCCGCTTGCCCATGGCGGCGGCCCGCTCGAAGTCGTCGGCCAGCCTAAGGGCGAACGAACGCTTTCCGTCCACGACATACTGAATGGCGATGTCGAGACCCGGATCGTGCATGCCGCGCTGATCTTCAAGCACCGTCTTTGGATCGGCCGCCGGATCGATATAGGCGAGATTCATGTATCGGTAACCGTCCTTCAGATAATGAATCGGCTCATAGCCGCCCTTGCCGCGCTGCGTGGCGAAATAGATCTTGTTCCGCCCGTCGGTATCGCGCGGATCCACCTGCGTCCGCGCCACCAGCCGCTCCAGTTCCAGATTGAAAAGGTAAATGCCGTCGCAGCCCGCTTTCATCGCCTGCGCGTAACTCGCCATGTAGTTCTCGACCGAGTCGCGGCCGGGAATGCACGGCCGCTGCCAGCGCCGACAGGCGCCGGGAATGCGCGACTCGTCGATCGAAGCGTAGAACTTCGCCCCCAGCGCGTGCACGCGGTCACAGGTGACCTGCCAGTCGTTGAGGTTGAAATAGCACCCGCCGATGACGCCGTCCAGCGCTCCCGCCTTCAGCCACGACTCAAGATCCAGCCCGAGGTCATAGCAGTACTCGAACGAATCCGGCACCCGGGCATTGAGCAGAATCGGATGCCCCCGCTTGCGGGCGTGCTCCTGGACGATCCGCCGCAAATCCGTGACCAGTTCAGTCATCAACGCCCGTTCGGCGTCGGTGGCGACCTCGTCGTACGAGCAGCGCCGGAAGTATTTCGGATGTCGGCAGAAGTCGAGTTCGATGCCGTCCATATCGTACTTTTCGCAGAACTGCCGCACAAACGTCCTGACATAATCCCGCACGACCTTCTGCCCATAGTCGACGCACGTCCATTGCCACGCGCATTGCCGCGGCCACTCGTCCTTCGCCGGATCGCCCATCAGGCATTCCGGATGACGACGGCGAAACGGCGAGAAGAGCAGGTCGTAATTGCCCTCGTGCGGACGCGACGCGCCGTCGTGCGAGTCGTTCATCCGAATCGACATGAAACGCTCGAAGCCTCGCTCGCGGCAGAAGTTGAGCGCCATTTCCAGCGCATCATGGCCGATCGCCGCAAACGCCAGCGTCGCGTTGTAATGCGTCCGGCTGTACTCGCTGCCGGAAGTGTCGCTGGCCGTCAGCGCGTCGCCGACTCCCTGCAGGCAGAACTGCCCGAAGCCGGAAGAACACGGGCAATACGACACCGTCGAGATCCGCGTGTCCCGCGCGAATCCGAGCCGCTGGCCGATGAAGGCGTCGACATTGATGCGCGAATTCGTCTGATAATACAGCATGTCGCAGCCGTCGTTGTTGTAGACATAGGTGCGCAGACGATTGGCCGCCTCCCGATGCGCAGCGGCAAAGGCCGCATCGTCGCCACTGGCGGCATTGCCGCCGAATGCCATCATCAGGGCCAGCGTCGCTGCGACCCCCGCCGAATTGAAAATCTTCATCGCACTAGAACTCCGTTACGTTCAAAACGCCATTCGAAAACCCCACCGTCCGGCAGCGTGAAGCGGACGATAACCGGATCAACGGCAGTCGTCGCCGCGATGAGCCGTCCCGTCGACTTCAGTAATGCCGTCACCGGGAACTGCCCGAGCGGATCAAGCTTCGGCCCATCGACAATTTCGACTTTCGGCTGCTTCGGAGCGTCACGCGACACCAGATCCGCCTCAAGCGCCTTTACTTCCCGCGTGACCTTGCACAGATCCGCCCAAGTTTCGGGCTTGACCCGGGCCCCCCATTCTCCGCTCGCGTAAGTATAATAGGCGACGCCTCGCGCCTTACAGGCGATAGCCAGCAACGTTTCGCAGCGAAGTTCGTCATACGTCGGGAAACGCTTCCACATTCCCCAGCCCTCAAACGCCTGAGGAATGACCCAAATCGAGCGATTCCTAGCGCCGCTCTGCTCCAGATCGGCGTAGGCGACTTCCATGTCTCGCTTGACCTGCGCCATTTCGTCCGGCTGCGGCGTCGCCGCGCGCATCGGATAGATTTCGACCCTGAAGACATCAGTGTAATGCGCGTACTTCCGATATCGTCCCCGCAGTTTCGAAATGTCCGATTGGGTCGTCAGCACATCGCCGTCAATCGCCTTGACCGCCAAATCGTCCTTGCGGACGCTCGCCGGCTTGCGGTTGCTGGCCGTGTCGTCTCCGAGTTCCCAAAAACCCGCCGCCGGCAGCGAACGCCCCAGAATCGCCGCGCGGCAGACCTCGTCAAAGAGCTTTTGCCGTTTCGCAGCATCGGGGGAATCCGCCCCCATGCGCGCCGGCTGCACGCAGAGCGGAAGATCGTACTTCGCCGCCATGGCCGCCAGCTCCGGGAAGAGCTTTTCCGCCGCCCAGCCCGAAATCGGACGCATATAGGACGAAATGACGGTATGGCCGTTCTCGACCAGCTCTGCCGTTCCCTTTTCCAGCCCGCCGTTGTACTGGTTGCCGCCGAAGGCGAAGATCGACATCGGGAAGAAAGGCTGCCCGTTCCGCATCACGATGCCGTCGTCGCGCACGGTGAACTTGGCGTGCCGAACCGGCACCGTGGAGAAATAGACGACGCGCTCTTCCGTCATGCGGTTGCCCAGCGAATCTGCCACCGTCAGCCGAACCGTATGCAGCGAACCGTCCTCCCAATTGGTCGGCGTCGCGTACTTCCAAGCATCCGCCACCTTGGACTTCACGAGCTGATCCGTCACCTCCTGGCCATCTAGCTCAAACCGCAGCGATTTGCTGTCGACCGCCGTCCGATCCGAGAGCCTGAAAATGATCGGCGCCGCCAGGTCGGCGCACGGACGATCCGGCGAAAACGCCGTCACCGCCGGCGCGTCAAAATCGCCATCGAACACCAGCTCGGCCCGATCGGACGCCTCGTAATACCGCACAAACGCCAGCATCACCGAGCCGCTCCCCCCGATGTCGGGATTGTCGGCTCCGCACTTGATGTCAGCCGCCGTCGCTCCGGCCGGCACGACGCCATACTCCGTCGTCTCGATCCAGTGTTCATTGTCGCAGCGAAAGCCAAAATTCGACTGCTGGTTCACCGTTTTGCCCAGCACGTCGACCGTCGTGAGCGGCTGACCGTCCTCCCCATACCAGCGGATGCAAGTGCCGCCGTAGTTGTCGGTCATGTCCGTAAGCCCGGCGGCGCGAGTTCGGATCGCAAACGCCGCTCCCGGACGAACTCCGAAGCGCGGCGAAACGACCGACCAGGACGTGTCAAGGTTCCGGCCCGGCTCCCGCGGCAGCACCTGCAAGCATCGCTCGCCGCAGAAGACGCCGTTGGTCAGGGTCAGGCGATCTTTAAAATTACCGAGTGCGAATCGCTCCAGCGTGCCCGAAAAATCCATTTCCCCGACCGGCTTTCGGCTCTCGCCGCCCGATGCCCAGATCGCCGCGCCGCTGGCCGCGACCGCCATCAACATCCGCAATTGACTCATCGCCTGTTCCCTCCGGATACGCTCAGAGCAAAATGACGACCATGCCGTCACGAGCGATCAGATAGCCTTCGCCATCCTGCTTTAACCAGCCACCGTCAACCATCGTGAAACTCTTAGCCTCGTCTGCCGTCAGGCACTTCGAGGTGCCGATGCGAACGGGTTTGGCCGCGTAATCGGCATCCACGACGACCAGGGCCGCGTCCAACGCCACCGAAGCCGCCTCAAACGCCGCACCCGTCGGCAGCACCAGCGTCGAAACTCCGGCAAACCCCGCCTTGCCGACGGTGTTCGTCGCGCCCGCCGGAAACACCGCCCGGGCGCCGTCCGAAAAGACGATCGGCTTATATTCCGATTCGACTGCGAGCGGCCAGGCGAAATTGAAAGTGTTCGCGCCCGTGAACTCCAGCCCGCCGCTGACAAGTTTCGGCTGCGTCGTCAGCGAATCGATCGGACAGGACAATTTCACCGGCATCACGCCGAAATAGCCCTTCAGCCAGCCCGGCTTCGTGTAATAATCAGCCGACGTGCTCGGACCGCCGGCGACAACGCCCCTGGGAAAACCGGAATAGGGGAAGACCTGCGGATCCGTCGCTAGCTGATATTTGTAAAACCAATGATAGCCGGCGCCGACGACTTGCACGGCAATGTCGTTGCCCTGCTGGGTGAAGACTAGATTGACGTAAGTGATGAGACCGTCCTCCGTGTCCGTCTGCACGGCGCACTTGCGCTGCAGCTGCACCGACGCGGTGGTGCCGTCGTTTTCGAACCCATAGGAAAGGTTGGCCAGTTCGCCGGAAGTGGAATACTGCGTCCCCTCCACCCCCGTGAGATCGGCAAGCCGACTGTTCTTCCAGATAACAATCGGCTCCGTCATCGTCGGCTTCATCGTCACGGTCGCATTTTCCGTTGCCAGACTGTAGTCCACCGTCAGCTGCCCGCCGCCTTCCTGCGCCAGCAGCGCCGAGACGGTCATGTAGCCGGCAGGATTGGCGGCATAGGCCTCCCGCGGCTGGACATACGCATGGTAATCGTCAGTGCCGTAATGACGGCTGCTGGCATAGCCCGCGCCGGTGATTCTGGCCATGATGTCCTCGCCTTCCTGCTTGAACTCCACGTTGCAGGCAACCATCTGCGCATCCGTGAAATAATCGTTCTGAATCTGCACCGTTGCCGTATCATTGGCGGCGTCATACGCCCAGAAGTAGCCGCGGGCATCGCCAGAAGCGGTGCCCTCGGTCTTGGTGGAAACCGCATAGTCGATGCCACCCAGATCTCGAAGGCGCCGATTCTTCCACACCGTCTTCCAGTCGTTCCCCAGCTTGGCCGCCCACTCCAGCTCGCGCTGACCGCTCACCAGCGTTTCCTGCGTATCTGCCTTCCGGTCGGCAATCCGCACCCCCATCATCAGACCCGAAGCCTGATAAAACCCGCCGTCGGCATCGACTACGAGTTCGCTCCCGTAGGTGGTCGCGCAGATATTCTTGACCGGATAATACGTACTTGCCCGGTAGGTCGTAATCTCGGCATGATAATCCGCATTCTTATAATTGGCGTTACGATACTGCGAGCCCAGTATGGCGACTTCGATGTCGCTGCCCTGCTGCCGGAACTTGAGGTCGGTCATGCAAATCTGCGTATCCCGGAACTTATCGGGCTGGATCTGCACGGTAGCGGTATCGGTAGCGGGATCATAACGCCAGAAGTAGCCGCACCCCACTTGATCGCCGTCCGGATCGTTGATGACGGCATAGCCGATGCCTTTGATCGAACTCAACTGCCGATTCCGCCAGACCGTCGTCCAGTCCGTCGCATTCCGGGGAAGCAAAGTCCCCCAGGCCAGACCGCGCTCGCCTTCCACCAATTCCGCTTCCGTATCAGTGGCGGGTTCAACCCCGGTGACAATCGGCTTGACCTCAACCGTCGGCGCGACCGAAATCCGCCGCACATGCAACAGCCCCGGGCTCACGAACACCTGCGCACCTTCGGTTTCGAAACGCGCGTCCGACCCGTTGATCCAGGCCGTCGGCGTGTTGCCGTCGAGCCAGTTCTGATCAACGCAGTTCCACGGAGCGTCTTCGCCTCCGTTCCAAACCAAAGTCTTGACCTCGGCATGAGCTACTAGGCACATCGACACAATCGCGACTGCCCCCACTTTTGCATAGATCATCATCGCCATTCTCCGTTATGTTAGTTGTAGTTAGTTTAGGTTGATTGCAGATCAATCCAGCAGCAGCTTCGCGTCGTTTCTGCGAATGAAGCCCAGCGCCTCGACTTTCGCCATATAGTCGTCGTACTGCGCCGCAGTGAGCGGGCGACCGTTCGGCTGGCGGCTGTTGCCGCAGTCAATGCCCAGATACTTCATGATGCTCTTGTGCGTCGACTCGTTGTCGTCGGTGCACATGAGTTCGACCAGCCGGCAAACCTCCTCCTGATATCGGCGCGCCTCCGCAAACCGATCCTGCGCGGCCAGCTCGCAGATTTTGACGAAATGCCCGGGGATCTGGTTGTCGGTCGTTCCGATGCAGCCGGAGAAATGCCCGGTCGCGAAGCCGTTGAGCACCTGTTCGTCGGCACCAGCAAAGAAAATCGCGGGTTTGGGCAGCTTGCGGTAGAGCGTGCCCAGCTCGAAATAGTCGCGCCCCGTGTATTTCATGCCATGCACATTCTTGAGCTCGAAGAACTTCACCGCCTGATCGGGATTAAGATGACCGTGAACCGCGTAGACGAGAAACGGAAGCCCCGTCGCCTCGGATATCGCCCGGTAGTGATCGTAGGCCGCGTCGAAATTCTGCCCGAAATAGACGGGTGCAACCGATGAAACCCAGTCCACGCCGGCCTTCTCCGCCTGTCGCGCCAGTTCGCACGCATCGGCGGTGCTCAGGGCGCCGACATGGGCGATAAGCTTAAGCCGGCCCCGTGCAGCCGCCACCGCCCGGCGATAGACACGCTGGCGCTCATCCATCGACAGCAGGAAGCCCTCGCCGGTCGAGCCGGTCAGGTAAAGCCCGGTCAGCCCCTTCCGCACGGCGTATTCGACCAGCCGCTCGATCATCGCCTCGTTGAGTTCGCCCGCCCGAGAACCTTCCCGGAAAAACGGCGTGAACATCGCCGAATAGGCGCCGGCCATCCCCGCGAACCGCTCGCCCGCCGGAACCGGCAGCCGGGCCGGCGCTTCCGCCGCCGAGCCTGTCGGCGCCAGCGTCGTCCCGACGCCGCCCGCCGCCAAAGTCTTAATGAAATCCCTACGGTTCATTGTGCGTTCCTCCTTTTTTGTTTTGTGACGCGATCGTCCGCGTTAACCAAGATCGATCTTGTCCGTCGTGTAGACCAGACGATAGTCCGGATGCTGCCAAAGATAGGAGGCCGGCAAAAACGGCGTCGGCGTTCCCTTCGCCAATATCGCCTTCAGCGGCGCCGTCTGCTCGGCAAAGCAGGCCAGCAGCAGGCATTTCTTCGCCGCCAGGATCGGCGCCATCCCCATCGTCGCGGCATAACGCGGCACCAGCGACGCATCGCCGTTGGCCGTGACCTGCGTATTCTGGGCGATCGTCGCCGGCGAAAGCGGCAACACCCGCGTCGGCAGCCGGCCGAACTCCGCGACGGAAATCTCCGCTTCGCTCATCGGCTCGTTAAAGGCGATATGACCGTTGAAGCCGATGCCCAGCAGCTGCAAATCGAGACCCCCCGCCGCGGCAATCGCCGGATCGTAGGCCTCGGGAGCCGCCGGGTCGGGGAAATGCGCGGCGGCCTCACGGAACCCGAGCGCCGGATCGAACTTCGAAAACAGCATCTCGTGCATATACTTCCAATACGAAAGCGGATGCTCATGCGGAACCGCCGTCCGCGCATCGAGCGCGTACTCGTCGAGATTCCAAGTCGACAACCGCGACAAGTCCGCCCGGGCGCGGTTGAACTTGTCCGCCAGCAGCGAATAAAGCCGGATCATCGTGTTCCCGGTCGCCAGCCCCAGATTGTAGCGCTCGCCCTTCCCAAGCTTCTGCATCGCGTCCACAAAAATAATCGAGGCCCCCACTTCGCTCAAGGCCGCATAATCGCTCACGGTTTCAGTAATCATGACCTTTTTCCTTTTGATGGCAAACTCCGCCTCCGACAAGAACCGCCCCTGAAGGCGCTTAACGACCGGCAAAGAACTTGATGAGCCGCTGCGCATGCGCCGCACAGGCGTCGACCACCGGATCATAGAACTTGTCGACGGGAATGAACTTGCCGTCGAGTTCATTCAGCGTCTGCCGCGCCGACTTAAGATACGTATCCATGAACTCCGTCGCGATGTTGATCTTGGCGATGCCCGCCTCGACCGACTTGCGCACATCCGCCAGCGGAGTGCCGCTGCCGCCATGCAGGACGAGCGGCGTCTCCGGCAATTCTGCCGCGATCGCCGCACAGCGCGCGATGTCCAGCTTCGGCTCCGACTTGTAGTAGCCGTGGGCAGTGCCGATGGAGACTGCAAGCGCATCGACCCCGGTCGCCTTCGCGAAGTCCACGGCCTCGCCGACCTCGGTCAGCGCCGTCTCGTCGCCTTGCGCCACATGGCCGATCTCGCCTTCGCAAGTCGCACCGACCGCATGCGCATAATCGGCAACGAAGGCCGTGTCCTGCACGTTCTTCGCAAACGGATCGCGGCTGCCGTCGTACATGACCGAGGTGTAGCCCCATGCGAGCGCGTCCTTCGCCTGCTTGATGGTCGCCCCGTGATCGAGATGCAACGCGAGCGGCACTTTCGCCCGCGTCGCCAGTCGCTGCAGCATGCCGCAAAGGTCATAGGCCTTCTCGCTGTCAAACAGCCGCATGTAAAGCTGGATGATCACCGGCTCGTTCTCAGCCTCGGCGGCCTTGAGAATGGCGCGGGAAAGTTCATAGTTAGCCGTGTTGAAGGCTCCGACCGCCTTCTTCGCCTTGCGGGCCGCGCAAAGCATTTCCTTCATGTTTACGAGTGCCATAGGAAGTATGAATGATGAATGATGAAGTATGAGGTATGAATGATGAAGTATGAAGTATGAATGATAAGTGATAAGTGATAAGCGATAAGCGATGAGAGAGCATTAAAACTTTTGCCAGGCGAGGGAGCCGTTGACCATGGTCTTGACGGGGTTGAGTTTGGCGTCGACCAGCACGATGTCCGCGAGCTTGCCGGGCGCGATTTCGCCACGGTCGGAGATGCCCAGCGACACGCACTGGTTGAACGAAGTCGCCTTCACCGCCTCTTCAAGCGGCAGCCCCGTCGCCGCGACATAGCGCTTGAAGCACTGCGGATAAAGCGCCACCGAACCCGCAACGTTCGAGACGACCGCCTTCGGATCGTACGGGATGTCCGCCAGCGTCGCCTTGCCCTTCTCGACCTTCACGCGCAGGCCGCCGAGCGAATAGATGCCGTCCGGCTCGCCCGCCGCGCACATCGCGTCCGTGACAAGCATCACGCGATCCGGCCCCTTCGCCTTGACGATCAGCCGGATCATCGGATCGGAAAGATGCACGCCGTCGGTGATGATTTCCGCGAAAACCTCGTCCGCCAGCAGCCCGCCGGTCACCATCGTCGGGCGCAGATGGTGAATCGGCATCATCGCATTGCAGAAATGGGTAAGATGCGTCGCCCCGGCCTGACGGGCGCGCTCGAAGGTCGCATAGTCCGCATCGGAATGACCCAGCGAACAGACAATGCCGGCCGCCGTCAGTTCGCGAATGCAATCCTCGGCCCCTTCAAGCTCCGGCGCAAGCGAGATCTTGACCACTTTTGAAATCGCATTAAGGCGCTTCACCATCGCCGCATCCGGCGGCATAAGGTAAGCGGGATTCTGCGCTCCCGCCATGGCGGCGTTGAAAAACGGCCCCTCGAGATGAACGCCGAGACAAGTTGAGAGTTGAGAGTCGAGAGTCGAGAGTTTTTGGTATCGCTCCACGCAGCGGCAGAGTTCGGCGAGGTCCGCTTCGGGACGGGTGAGGCCCGTGGCGAGAAAGCCGGTAACGCCGTCCGCGAGCTTACCGCGGCCGATCTTCTCGAACGCCGCGTCGGTGAGGTCGCAGAAGTCGGCGCCGCCGCGCCCGTGGGAGTGGATGTCAATGAAACCGGGCAGCGCGATCAGCCCGGTCGCGTCAATCGTCTCGTCGCCCGCAACGGCAGGCGTCCCAACGGCGGCGATGCGGTCGCCGTCGATGACGATGTCCGTCACGCCGAGATCCCGTCCCGGCGTGACGACACGCGCATTGCGAATGATTTTCACCCTCAACTCACAACCCTCAGAGGTTGAACTTCGGCTTGGCGAGCGTGTTACAGGCACGCCGCCGCGATCTCGTTGAGCGTCTTGACGTTCAGCTTGCCGTACTTGACGAGCTGGGTCTTGGCGTAGACGCCGAGGGTCACGATCTGGTCCTTCTTGGGATCGTCCGCGCGCTCCGCGACATACTTGGCGAGTTCCTTGACGAGCGCCGGATCAAGCTGATCGAGGACGATCGCGCCCTCGCCGCAGTTGTAGCTTTCCTCGTCGTTGGTGCCGAACAGCTTCGTCTCGGCCTTGAGCGCCTTGAGCAGTTTCTCCGGGCATTCGCAGCCGCAGTAATTGCGCATGAAGTCGTCCGCAAGATAATAGAGCGCCCCGGGCCGCTTCGCGAACTTGACCTTCCGCGCCAGGAGAAAGCCCGGCATGCAAAAGACCTTCGCCTCAAGCTTGAGCCCCCACTCCGGATAGTCGTTCCGGAGCGCATCAAACGCCGCCGGATTCGGGCAGACGACCGTATCGACGCCAAGTCCGTTCAGGAATTCCGCGAACTTCGCCGCCGCCGCCCGGGCCTCGGGAAGATAGCCGAGCACCTTGAGCGCCTTGCCGATCGAGCCCCCGGTCACGGTGATGTAGTCGCCCGCGGCCTTCTTCATGAGCTTCTGGATCGCGGCGACCTCCGCCTTGTCGGAAGCGGTGGTGTTGTCCAGAAAGAGCGCCACCTTGCCCTTGCCCGACGCCTTCCAGGCGGAAGTCGCGGCCAGCTTCTTCGCGAGCTTCTGAACCTTCTCCGGCGCCTTACCGGCTTCAACCACATCGGCACGCGCCGCCAGCGCGAGACCGTTCTCGTCGTACTTGTTCACGCAGTTGCGGCGACAGCAGGCCGAAAGTTCCTGCCGATAGAGGGCGTCGATGAAATCGGCGTCGTCAAAGGAATTCGTGCCCGTGCGGATGCCGTACAGCATCGCCGCACGAACGCGAGGCGTGTCCACCTCGGTGCCGCGGGCCTGGCCGATGGTCGAGAGATGCCGGCACATAAAGCAGAACCGGCAGTTCATGATCGCTTCTTCAAACTTATCGATATGCATTTTCAAATTCTCCTTATCGTGTTGTCCGAGATCATCTAGAAGTTCTAGAATTTCTAGAGCCTCTAGAACAACTAGAATCACTTAGCAGCCCGCGAGGCCCATTTTCCCGGGGTTCATGATGCCGTTCGGGTCCAGCTCACGCTTGATCCCCTCCAGCACCGGCATCGCCGCGCCATAAAGATCCTTGACATAGCGGCCGAGCTTGAGTCCGACGCCGTGATGTTCGTTGATGACGCCGCCTTCGCGGATCGCCGCACGGATCGCCTTGTCCCACACCGCGTTGTAGAGCGCGGCCGCCTCCTCGGCGTTCGGCGGGACCTTGTCGCCGGGGAAGATGAAGCGCGCATAGAGCATGCAGCCCCAGTCGTACCAGTGCGAGAAGTGCCCGATGAACCGCGCGTCCGGGAACTCGGTGTTGACGACCTTCTTCATCGCCCAGTAGACGTTCTCGATATGCGAGAAGTCCGCGACGGTGTCCAAGGTGCCAAACGCCTGCGGCACGTGGAACATATAGCCCGGATAGAAGAACTTGTACTTATTCTCCCACCACCATTCGCCGCCCTTCGCGCCGAGGTCCTTGCCCTTGAACTGGCCTTCCATGATCTCGCGGGCGTGGCGCATCTGCAGGTCGACGATATCCTTGCGGCCGTCGAAGCCGAAGACGAGGTAGGCGCCCTTGTCGAGGTTGATGCCGAACACCTTCGAGACATGGGTCTTCGTCTCGGTCTCGTCGTAAAGCCGCATCGCGCACGGCTGAAGCCGGCTGCGCATCAGCGTCTGACCGGCCTGCATCGCGGTGTGGAAGTCCTTGAAGATGTAGGCGCGGAACTGCCGCGACTCCGGCTGCGGATGCACCTTCAAGGTCACCTCGGTGATGACGCCGAGCGTGCCTTCCGAGCCGAGGAACATCATCGTGAGGTCCGGCCCCGAAGCGTGGCGCGGCACGGGAAGCGTGCGGATGATCTCGCCCGTCGGGGTCACCACCTCCAGGCTCATCACCATGTCCTCGATCTTGCCGTATTTCGTTGAGAGGACGCCGGTGCCGCGATGCGCGAGGAAGCCGCCGATCGTCGAGCAGCTGATCGACGCCGGCAGGTGCATCGTCGAGAGCCCTTCCTTGTTGCACGCCCATTCCAGGTGCTTGGTGATGATGCCGGTCTGCGCAGTCACCGTGTAGGCCGTCTTGTCGACCTTGAGGACCTTGTTCATCCGCTTCATGTCGAGAACGATGCCGTTATAGATCGGAAGCGCACCGCCCTGCGAGCCGGAGCCGCCGCCCCACGGCACGACCGGAATCTTGTACTGATTCGCGATCTTCATGATCCGCGCGACCTCTTCCGTCGACTTCGGATGCACGACGAAATCCGGCTGCGGACACTTGCGGCCGCGGTCGTGCCACATCTCCGGAATCCAGTAGTAGTCAATCGAATGGCCGAACTTGTCGGCGAACTTCGTGTCCACGCCGTCGTTGCCGACGACATCGGTGAGTTCCGTACGAATCATCTCGTACATGTAGCTGTCTGGTTTGATCTTCATGGGCTGCCTTTCCTAGGTTAAAAAATCTATGCCCATATTCTATCACGAAACCGGTGATTTCGCCGTGCAAAAATATGAGAGAAAATGAGAAGAAATGAGAAACGGCAATCCGAGGTCAACGCCCAAGCTCAAGGGCGAACGGTTCGGCGTAGAGCATGACGCCGTGCCGCTCGCACGGACGGACCCGGAACCAACCGAGCGGGAAAAACGGCTTTCCTTCCTTGAGAATCATGCCGTCTTCCCGAACCGTACACCGGGGATGCGCCGGCTTTTTGCGCGTAAAGGCGACGAAGCCGCAGTCCGTACCCGTATTCCCCTTCAGATCGGTGCAAGCAACCTCGACCCGGTGGATCGAATCCTCCGCCCACCGATTCGTCGGCGCGAAGACGAAGACCTCGTCCGACCGCTTCAAATCCGCCAGCGCGACCGGCACCCCGTCAATCTTAAACGCCGTTTCCTCCCAGTTGACGCCGCTGGGATCCGTCAGCCGAAACCGGAGCGGAGCCGTGAAATCCGCCGACGGACTCTCGTTCAGAAGCTCCAGGACCGGCGCAAGATTGTAGCCAAAGGCGCGGGCGTTGTCAGCCGGATCGGAAAACGGTCTCTATTGCGTTCGGCGCAAGCCGATTGCGTTCCAGCACCCAAACGGTTCAACCGTTTGCAATCGCACCCATCGTAAACACTGTTTGCAAGTCGCACTTGCAAACAGCATATTCATTGTGCTAAAATTCATTCCTACGCAAAGGAGATATCCCCTTTTATGATTAAACGCGAAATCGCCAACATCGTCCGCCAGCGGGCTGAAGAATTCCCTGTACTCGCGATTATCGGCCCACGACAATCCGGCAAGACTACACTGGCCAAGGCCTGCTTTCCCCGGCATGACTATGTCAACCTCGAAGATCCCGAGACGCGTGAACTTGCCGAAAACGATTATCGACGCTTCTTCGCACTCCATCCAGCCCCCGTCATTGTCGACGAAATCCAACGCGTGCCCAAGCTCGCATCGGCGATACAGACGCTCGTCGATGAAAAGCGCAATGCCTGCGGACAGTTCATCCTGACAGGATCGCATCAACCCCGCCTTCGAGAAACCGTCTCGCAATCTCTCGCCGGGCGAAGCGCATTGCTCAAGCTTCTGCCTCTTGATCTAACCGAGCTCAAACGGGCCAAGTCCGTCCGCCTCACGCAGGACGCGCTCATTCTGCGCGGCGGCATGCCGGAACTGGCCACATCACGGATGGAAGCCAACGTCTACTACAAGAACTACCTGCAAACCTATCTCGAAAGAGATGTCCGCCAGCTCGCCAACATCAAGAACGCCTCTCAATTCAACCGATTCCTGACGCTGCTCGCGGGACGCGTCGGTCAGCTCGTCAATCTCAATACGCTTTCGGGCGAGGTCGGCGTCAGCCATACGACGCTCTCCGAATGGCTGAACGTGCTGGAAGCTTCGTTCATCGTCTTTCGTCTCCAACCCTATTACGCCAACATCGGCAAGCGTCTCACGAAGACGCCCAAGCTGTACTTCACCGAGACGGGCCTGGCCGCCTGCCTTCTGGGACTCAAGACGGAAGATCAAGTCTCGCGCGATCCGCTTCGGGGAAATCTTTTCGAAAACCTCATCGTGAGCGACATCCTGAAAAAGAAGCTCAACCATGACGCCGAAGGCGAACTTTTCTTCTTCCGAACAAACGACGGAACGGAAGTTGATCTGCTGCGCCAGACCCCCGACGGGCTTCAGCCCATTGAAATCAAATCGTCTACAACCTGGTCGCCTTCGCTTTCAGACGGACTTCGGAGATACCTGACGCTCATGCCAAACGCCATCCGACCAACCATTATCTACGACGGTAAATCCTATCCTGCATCTGGCAACGAAATCTCTGCCAGCAACTTCCTCAGTTTCACCTGAACCAGCCGATGCGAAGAACGCTGTCCTCGTCAAACGGCTGAAGACCTATCAATACGACCCCGAAACCAAAGGCGCCTTCCACAACTACCTGACCGGCATCCTCCGTTTTCTCGCCATCGACCGGCTGCGGGACAAGGATCGGGAAACGGCAAATCAAAAATCAGCGCCGTAGTTTTAACACAGAGGCACAGAGACACAGAGAAAACCAAATGGG
>JAZLMR010000023.1:0-23636 GCA_045598785.1 Kiritimatiellia bacterium | reverse complement strand
ACGACCGGGAGCGAGCCGACGGCCGACAAGCGACATCCGACGACCGTGAACGATCGGGGCGCGGAGCGCCAAGGTCGCGCGGCAAAAGGCAAAGCGATTTGAAAGCGCGGAGCGCCAGCTAATCGCCACGGAGGTCGGCCGTCGGTCGTCGCTAGTCGGTCACGCCACGGAAGTCGGTCGTCGCTAGTCGCTAGTCGGCTCGACGGGTCGAGGCTTTCAGCGGCGGCCCGTTATTGACAGCGAGTCCGGACGCGCCAAATCGGTCGCACGCTGGAAAGCAAAACAATGCCAAGCCACCTAAAAGCAAATTAAAAGCGCAGAGCCACAAACAAAAATCGATGCCTGAGTCTTTAACACAGAGGCACAGAGACACAGAGAAAAGTTGGTTTTTGTGCCTCTGTGTCTCTGTGTTTAAATATCGGCGAGCTGGCAAGATTTAACTGCCGAATTTAGTTTAAGAATCGTAATCGATTTTTCAGAAATCGCAATTTACAAATTTCGCCTTTTGGAATACAATTGTGTTTGTTGAATCGGAAAAACTATAAGTATGAGTTGCTGGCGGGCGTAATAATGGCGGTCGGGGTGGCTTCGGCCATGCCGCCGGCGCCGATCTGCAACGCCTTGGACTGTCAGGGGCGTGACGGCGGGCGAGTGCACGATTTCGTGTGGGAAAACGACAAGTTCGGCATGCGGGCCTATGGGCCGGGCGACGGCCACCTCTGGTCGGGGCTCGATGTCTTCAACAAGCGTTCGGCAAAGAACGTCTGCATCGAATGGATGCTCGATCCGGTGCGCAGCACGCATTCGTCTCGGCCGAACCTCCACGACAATCTCGGCGAGGGCATGGACAACTACACGCTCGGCGCGGCTCGCGGCGTGGGCGGGGTGGCGATGTTTGCCGATGGCGAGTGGAAAACCTATCCGAACTGGGAGTCTTGCCGCCGAATCCATGTCGGCGACGACTATCTGGAGTTTGAGCTCGTCTATCCCGCGTTTTCGTCGGCCGGCAAGATGACTTATCACATTACCCTCCGGCGGGGCGAGCGGTTCTTCCGCAACGACGTGAGCTTCGAGCGGATGCCGGAGAATTTCTTCGCCGGCCCCGCCCTCGACCTGGAGCCGCGGCGCGATCATCGCGGCGACCTGGTTGAAGCGCCGGGTCGGGTGTCGCTTTTTGAAGCGCCGAAGGGCGAAGCCGGCCGGGACGGGTCGACGATGGCGGCCGTCTTCGTGGCCGAACCGGCGGCAGTAACGCCGATGACCGACCATCTCAATTGCCGCGTCCTTGCGTTCAAGGGCCGCTCGCAGTTCACCTACTGGGCCGGCGCCAGCTGGTCGCTCTCCGGCGAGGTTACGACTGCCGCCGCCTGGCATAAAATTGTAAGCGAATTCCAAAAGGGGGTAAAATGAGTGCTATGAATAAGTCAGTCTTGGTTGTCACCTTGATGCTGTCGGCCGCCGCTTGGGCGACCGAATATCCGGATCCGATTGTGATCGCCGCCGGCGAGACCTATCCGATCACCACCGCGAGCGGCACGACCGACACCTACTCGGGCGCAATTACCGGCGAGGGCAAGCTGTCGATCGGCGGCATCGGCACGACCATCCTCTCCAATCCGAACAACACCTATTCCGGCGGCACGCTGGTGACGGCCAACGGCCGGGTCTACGCCAATGCCTCGGGGGCTTTCGGCACCGGCGACGTGCGGAACAAGGATGTTTCGGCCACGGTGTGCTTCAATGCGCCCGAAGGCGTCTTCCCCAATAACTTCGGGCGCACGGCGACTACCGGCTATACGCGCCTTGCCTACTATTTCTACACCAACACGACCATATCCGGCGCAATCGACTTTCCGGGTTCTTCGGCCGCAGTGGGCTTTCAACCGGGCGGTTCCACCGCGTCCTGGCAGCCGACCAATGTGATGTACGTTGCCTTTAACGGCGACTGGACGGGCATCGGCATCGCCTGCGAATACCTGATCGGCAAGGTGGATGTGAACGGGCAGGTCGCGCTGACCGGCAATCTGGTGCTGGGGAGCGCTGATGCCTCTTCGGGCTGGGTGGAGTTCAATCACGCTGACAATTCGGTGGGCGGGGGCATTTACATCAACAAGGTTTCGGTTGAATGCGGGGCGGAAAACGCCCTGGGCGGCGCTTATATCGGGCCGATGGGCAAGTATAATGCCGGCAGTTTCCTGCTGAACGGCTTCGATCAGCAGGTCAAGGCGATTCGCAAGCGTCCGCCAGATACGAGCACGGGCTACAAGGACAACTTCATCAACCCCGGCGTCGACGCGACCTGTACGGCCATCACTTCGGACTCGCCGGCGACTTTGACGATCACGGGCTATTCCGGGCAGGATCCGGAGGCGCCCGACACTTGCTATATGGCGATCGACGGCGAGGTGTCGGTGGCGTTGACGCCGGCCGATTCGACCTTCACTCAGGTGTTTGCCGACCGCCACAATCGCACGACGGGTGCGCTGATGGTGGAGAGCGGCATCTTGGAAATGCGCGGGCAGTCCACCTTCAAGAACGCCTCGGCGATCCAGGTGGCCGAAGGCGCGAGCTTCCTGATGAATTCGCAGGAGGCGGAGGCGCTCGTCGGTGTCCAGCAGCTGACGATCGACGGCGACTTCGCCTGCGCTTATGATTCGCCGATGCCGCTGGGCGAGCTGGACACGCTGGCGCTCGGCGCGAACGCCCAGCTGACGCTGCCCTATGACGCGGTGCTCGTCGTCAAGACGCTGACGGTGGGCGGCGAGGAAGTCCGCGGCCGCATTGAGTCCGGCGACATTCGCGTGCCGCAGCTGCTCGGCGGCACCATTCAGGTGGATCCGCCGCTGACTGGCACTTGGTCGGGGCAGGGCGACTCGACCGCGATCGGGCTGGGTGCCAACTGGGAATCGGGCGAGGCGCCGAATTTTGCGAGCACGGCGGCGGTTACCTTTTCGGCGGCAGATGCCGTGACCCACACGGCTACGGTTGACGTGGAGGTTACGCTGGGCTCGTTGCTGCTGAACGACGCCTGCGGCTTCACCTTTGCGGCGACCGACTTCCCTCACACCATTACCCTGGGCGCCAACGGGCTGACGGTGGCGGCGGCGACTGGCATGGACGAGCCGGTCTACGACTTCGAGGTGCCGCTGGCGGCGGCGGTTGCGCAGGTCTGGACGGTCGGCGAGGGCACGGTGCTGAAACTTGAGGACGGCAGTTCGGCTCCCGTCGTGACGGAGGCGACGGTCTTGAAGCCGACGGTGACCAAGAACGGCGTCGGGCGGCTGGAGGTCGGCGGGCTCAACGTCTGGGACGGCATGGTGATCGTCAATGACGGCGATGTCCTCATTAACGGCGCGGTCACGACTTCTACCGGCGCGGACGCGACGCAGCTTTCGGGCGGCGACGACGGCAAGATCTGGAACGCTCAGAACGCCTTTTTCTGCCACATGAACGCGCGGGCCGCGCTGGGCACGACGGGCGGCGTCCTGACCTTGTCCAATGCGGTCATCGACAAGGCGTTCATGGTGCAGACCTACCAGCCGCAATATTATGATTCCACTTATCCGTACTTCGTCGCTGCGGCCGGCACCGACAATCAGATCAACGGTTATTTCCGCACTTGCGACGCCACCTACCAGGGCCTGCGGATCGAGGAAAACGCCATGGTTTCCTTCAACGGCGGCGGGCGGCTCAACTGGGCCTTCGGCCTGGGCGGCAAGGGCACGGCGATGATTTCCGGCGCTCCGTTCATCAACTATTCGAGCAATACTGCCGGGCTTTATGTGACCGGCGGCGGCCGCCTCATCTATGCGATTGCGAACAACTCGATGAACTATACCGGCGTGGGCGAAGCGGGCGGCACGCTGGAGACTTCGGTGGACTACGCCTTCGGGCTGGCGGGCGGCAACGTCTATCTGACGGGCGCCTCGGCGGGGCAGGGTTCGGTGCTGGAGGTCGACGACACCGTTCAGCACTTCAAGACGCTCAAGGGCAGCAATGACAAGCAGGCGACGAACGCGGCCATCGGCGACTCGTGGATTACGGGCTACGCCGGCTCGCTGATCATGGTGACGAACACGGCGCTCGCGAGCGTGTCGTCGCTCAGCCGGGTGCCGTTCAAGGGCGCGGTTTCGTATTGCCATAGCGCGGTCGGCCCGATGACGATTTCGACTTCGGCCTCGACCTCGACCGGTTCCTTGGAGGTCAAGCTCGGCACCGTCACTTTCGCGGGTGACGCTTCGTGGCTGACGGCGGCGGAAGTGCGGGTCACGGGCGAGGGCCGGCTGGAGCTGAGCGCGGGCGAGACGGTCAACCACCAGACCTTCGGCAAGAAGACGGACTTGCGTCTCGCGGGGACGGGCGTCATCGCGGTTCCGAGCGGCGTCACGCAGGCGTTTCATAAGCTTTATGTCGGCGACGAGGAGATTCCCGAAGGCACCTACACCTATGCGACGGCGCCCGCGAGCTTGCAGGCGCATCTCGATTCGGCGGCCGGCGGCGCGGTGCGGGTCTGCGGCGATCCCGAAGGCCTGATGATTTTGATTCGCTAAGATGGGGGGCCGATCGTTAGCGGTCGCCCTGGCAATGCTGGCCGGGGCGAGTTTCGCGGCCGCGCCGACGGAGCTTAAGCCAGTCAGCGAAAAGGATTTCGCGCTGATTGCGCCGGTGGCGGCCGGCGAGCTTCGGTTGCGGCCGACGTTTGAAAGCTGCGGCGTCGCTTGGGGGGCGGCCGCGCCCATTGCCGATCTGCAGCTGGAATACCGCCGCGCCGGTTCGTCGGCGTGGTTGCCGAGCCGGTGGCCGCCGCCCTACTTCGCCGGCACCCGCGACTATCGCGCTTCGCTGACTGCGCTCGCCGAGAACACCGATTACGAGGTGCGGCTTAAGGCGGCGGGCGCGGTGCAGGCGGCGGGCGCGTTTCGCACCTGGCGGACCAATGTGCCGATAGCGCGTACGGAGACCATCGATCCGGCGACGGCGCGGTTTCCGATTGTCCTCGATGCGCGGGGCACGCCGGACGGCTGGGTGCGCTACGTGGTGAAGGGCGGGCGGCTCGACAATCCGACCAAGGAGGCGACTTTGGCGATTGTCGGCGCCGAATACGTGCTCCTGGACGGAGCGACGCTGACCGGGGCCTACGGGGGCTTCAAGCACGAGCCGATTCATATCGAGCGTTCGCGCGGCGTGCGCATTCGCAACTGCGAGGTGTCGCATTGGGGGGTTGAGGCCCGGCCCGACTGGGAACGCGGCGGGCAGCTGCCGAACTGGCAGTCGGCCATCTACATCGGCAAGGAAGCCTCGGAGGTCACGGTCGAGCGCTCGTATGTGCATGACCCCGTAAGCTACGCGAACAGTTGGCGCTATTCGCATCCCTCCGGGCCGGAGGCGGTGCTGGTGGACGCGCCGGCGCACTCGACGGTGATCCGGTATTGCGATTTCATCGGTTCGGACGACCATCGCTACAACGACGTGATCGAGGGTGCGCTCAACGGCAGCATGACCGGCGGCTTTAACCGCGATGCGGATGTCTACGGGAACTTCCTGGCGTTTGCCAACGACGACTGCATCGAGCTCGACGGCGGGCAGCAGAACGTGCGCTGCTACGACAATCGCTTCGAAGGGGCACTTTCCGGCGTGTCGGTGCAGTGCGCGAACGCCGGGCCGGGATATGTCTTTGACAATCTCTTCTGCGAGCTTGGCGAACGGTTCGGGTGCGTCAATCCGGCGATCAAGACGGCCGGCATCGACCTGCGCGCGTATGGGCCGCCGTCCTACCTTTGCGGCAATGTCTTCTACGGCGCCGGCCGTGGCATCGAGACTTATGCGAAGCTCGTGCGTTGGACGGTGGAGAGCAATGTCTTCGCCGGGGTCGAGCAGCGGCTGATCCTGCCGGCGGGCAACCGCACGGACGGCAATCGGCTGCAGGTGCCGATGACGGAATCATTGCTTGATCCGGCGCTGCCGCGGCGGCCGCTTCCGTTCGTGCTGACGAAAACGCTGGTAAAGGGCGTGGTGACCGACGGCCAGACGGTGACACCGGCGGCGGTCGGCCTGGAGGCGGTCCATGACGGCGTCGGCCGCGAGCTGCGGTTTCAAGTCCGGCAGAACGAGGCCTTCGACTGGTTCGAGGTGTCGCCGGCGGCGGGGACGATCGGCCGCGGCGAGCGGGTGACCTTCACCGTGCGTTTCCGGCCCGAGCGGATGCGCGGCCGGCGCCATTGGCGCGGCGCGTTTCTGGTGCGGACGCCGGGCGGGCTCTCGCGGCCGGTGACGGTCTACGCCGAGAATCCTGACTTCGTGCAGCCGCTGGAGGTGCAGTCCGAAGGGGCGATGGCCATTGTCCGGCTGCCGAAGACGGAGCTGGACGCGGCGCTCGCCACCAATGCCTTCGAGGTGACGCTGGAAGCGCCGAAGGCGGGCCGTTACCATGTCCTTCTCTACGGGCACGGGACGCGGCGGTGGCCGGGTGACGGCGGCTGGAAGCGCGATCATGTCCGCATCGCGACGGCGGTCAACGCCGGCGAGGCGCTGGCGGTGGGGCTGCAGGCCGATGTCGAGGACGCCTGGATGGTGGCGACGCCGGGGTGCGGCGGTTTCGGCGGCACCAAGCGGCGACTGGAGCTGCCGGCGGGCAAGCTTACGCTGCGCATTTATCCGAAGACTGGAAAACTGACTTTGACGGGGGCGGCGCTTGCCGAAGACCCGACGGCGTTTGAGCCGAGGTGATGGGCGTTTAATCAAGGGGATCGACGATGGTAGGAATGTGGTTGGTGGCGGCGTTGGCGCTGACGAATGCGTCGGCGTGGAAAATGTCCAACGGGGCGAAAGTGGAGTCGACTTCGGAAGGGTTGGTGTTCACTTCCGCCGCCGGCGCGGCCAGTTCGACGGCACGGTATTCGCGGCCGCTTACGGCCGACGAGTCCGGGCGGGCGGCGGAGTTTTCGATTACACTCAAGAATGTCGGGCAGATGGTGTGGGCGAATCCGATCCGCGTCTTGCAGTTCGATGCGGCGGGCAAGGAGCTGCCGGAATGCGTGATCGATCCGCGCAAGCTCAGCCACATGCGGCCGCTCGGCAAGCGCTACACGATGAACGAGCGCGGGTGGTTTCACCCTGAGGCCCGTTCGGTTACGGTGGAGCTGACGCTGGTGCCGGTCAAGAGCAGCTTTGACGCTGACGGACTGCCGGTCGCCGACCCGGGAAGCCTGCGCGCGCGGCTGGAAGTGTCGGCGATGAAGCTGGGCGTCGCCGGACCGGACGGCTTGCCGCCGTATCGCGAGCGCTGGTTCGGACCCGGCGTCAGCGGCCAGGCCGGCGACGAGGCGATCCGCCTGGGCGGCGACCGGGCGCTCTGGTATGCGACGCGGTCGCAGGCCTGCTGGGCCGAGGGCAAGGCGATCAGCGAGCCGAACGACTGCTTCTATCCGGACGGCGAGGGCACGATCGAGGCCTGGTTCAAGCCGTCGTGGAAGGCGTCCGACGCGCGGAGTTTTTCGATTTTCCAGGGCTCGCACCGTAACGGCAAGCATGAGCGGACGATGCGCAGGTCGGTGCTGGAGCTTACCTATTCGCCGGCGAAAAAGCAGTTTTCGCTGTTGCTGGTCGGCATGGACGGCCAGCGGTTCGAGGGTCAGGCGACGGGCGAACTTAAGCCGGAGGTCTGGACGCATCTGGCCGTGCAGTGGTCGGACTTGGCGGCGGAAATCTATCTGGCGGGCCGGCGGGTGCTGTCGCTGCCGCTGACCGGCTACCGGGCCTGGCGGCTCGCGGACGCTTCGGTCTATCGGTTGGTTGACGACCGGATGCCTTCGGAGTGTTTCCTCGGCTCGACCTTTGAGACGGCGCGGCAGCCGGCGGAGGCGCCGAGCCGTTCGCCCTATTATTTCGAGGGGCTGGTGGACAACTGGCGGATGTCGAGCGGCTGCCGCTATGCCGGCGACTTCACGCCGACGGCAGCCTTCGAGGTCGACGCGCGAACGCGCGCGCTCTTCGCCTTCGACCACGAGTTCGACGGCGTCTCGGGCGGCGGGCTCGGTCATGTGGCGGCGACGACGCGCGACAACTGCGGCCGGCGCGCCTGGCCGGTGACGGCGCCGCAGCCGGAGTTTGATTCGGAAAAGGTCTTCGACCTTCAGAATTATACCGAGCTGTCGACTGCCGCCGACTTTCTCACGGCGCGCCGCCGGGTGACGAAGACTTTCACGGTGACGCCCGAGCGCAATGCCTTTGCGGTGAACGCCCCGAAGCGCGTCTTTCCCGATTATGTGGAAATCGCCAACGTCGGCAAGACCACTCTTCGCTATCCGGCGATCTTCGGCGAAGGGGAAATCGATCCGCGTTCCTTCGGCGACATGCGCTCGACCTTGTCGCTCGGGCAGCTGGACGATCGCGGCAAGGTCGATCGGATGTTCCAGTTCGTGCTGGCGGCCAGCGACTATTTCATGAACCATACCGTCACCTTCTACGGCGGCAGCGACGTGCCCGACCGCGTCGAGCGCAACGCCCTGCGGATGCTGAACGGCTATTGCGGCTTCGAGTGCGGCCCGCTCAACAACATGACGGCCAACATCTTCGCGACGGTCGCGGACGTGCCGGCCAGTCAGACGGGCGGCTACGGACATTCGTTCCAGCAGGTGTTCTTCGACGGCAAGAACCATGTCTACGACTTGTCGGCGCAGCGGTTCTTCACGGCGTGGGACAATCGGAGCGCCGCGTCGCTCTACGAGCTTGAGGACGAGCCCGGCGCCATGCAGCGCTTCGGGACGAACCCCAATCACTTCATCCGCCAGGCCCAGCGCATCTGGGAGGCGCAGACGCCGGCCTATCAGGAGAAGATCGGCGTCGTGCTGCGCCCCGGCGAGCGCTATCGCGCGTGGTTCATGAACAACGGCGTCCAGAACGACCTGCAGGCCTACAACCCGAAGACGGAGCCGCCGAAGGATTCGTTCTGGCATGAGGATTATGCGGAGCGCTGCGGCGCCAAGGTCAGCAGCACCTGGAGCGTCTGCCGCGTCAACCGCTTTCTGCCCGAGGCGGCGAACGGCTTCATCGTCTTCGAGGGCAAGCCGACGGCGGCGAATCCGGCGTTTGCCGACGAGGGGCAGGCGTTCGTCTATTCCGTAGTTTCCGGTCTGCCGATCGTCCGCGGCGAATATGCCGCGGAACTGGCGGGCGGGCGGCGGGCGGACATCGAGATCTCGACTGACCGCGGGCAGACCTTCCGCCCGATGCCGACGACCATCGACTATCCGGTGCGCGGCCGCCACGAGTATCTGGTGCGCGTCAAGGCGCCGCTCAAGGCAGTGAAGCATTTCCGCGCCGTGACCGAAACGCAGTTCAACCGGCGGGTGGCGACGGGGCGCGTGAAGGGCGGTCTCAACCGTTTCCGCTTTACAACGGTCAATCCCGAGCCGGGCACGGCGGCGAAGGTCAAGCTCGCCTGGAGCGAACCCGCGAAGGAAATTGTCGTCGAGGGCGGAGCGTATGCGGGCGCGATTCCCGGCAACGAGCGCCAGCTCTTCTTGGTGGCCCCCGAGCAGCCGCTGTCGCTGGCGGTGCGGGGCGTGACGAAACGGGCGAAGGTGAAGGTTCTGGGCGGGCCGATTGCCGCGACGCTGGCCGGCGGCCGCTTGCAGGTGAAGGCGCAGGGCTATGCGCGGCCGGCGTTCGCGGCGCTCAAGCTGGTGGATGGCGAGGCGGAGAAGGAAGTGACCTTCCTGGTCGCGGCCAATGCGCGGCTGGCGCTGGCGGAGGGCCGTTCGCCGCATCCGTCGCCGCAACCGGTGGCGTTGCTGCGCGACCGTCAGGACCGCGCGACTTTCCGCTTCGCGCCCTTGCCGGCGGGCAAGTACGTCGTCTTGCAGCTGGTGCGCTACGAGGCGCACGCGCGGGCATGGGAGAGCTTCCACCGCAATTCGCTTTTCGTGCGCTTCGCCTCGCCGGCCGGCGGCGAGGAAGTGCCGGCCTCGGGTCCGCGCAACGGCGCGTGCAACTATTACAAGGCGGATTTCGGCGTGCAAGGCGGCCGCGGCAATTTCAAATGGGATTTCCCCTGGGATCTGAAATCCAAGTACATCAGCTGGATCATGCGCCGCTTCGACTTCCCGGAGTTTGACCACCTCGACTATTACCTGATGGAAACGCGCACGGAGCCGGTCGAGCTGGCGGCGGTACTGGTGCTGCCGGCGCCCGACGAAGAGTTCTACTGCGAACTCCTCAAGACCCTGACGGGCCTCAATGCCGAACCCTGGAGAGTTACCTATGCTGATTGAACTTATGCTGGCGGCCGTGATTACGGTCGACTTCACTCAACCGACCGGTCCGGTCAAGCCGCTCCACGGCGTCAACAACTGTCCGATTCGCCTGGGGTCCACGCAAGACGAGTTCAAGGAGGCGGGCATTCCGTTCTGCCGACTGCACGACACCGGCGGCATGTTCGGCTGCGGGGCGTTTGTCGACATCCCCAACGTGTTTCCGGACTTCGATGCGGACGAAACCGATCCGGCCAATTATTATTTCAACTATACGGACCGGCTGCTGGAGCCGCTGGTCAAGGCGGGCACCGAGCCTTTTTACCGGCTGGGGGTGACGATTGAGAACGCCTGGGCGGTCTGCAGCCCGCGGCGCAATCTGCCGCCGAAGGACTATGCGAAGTGGGCGCGGATCTGCGAGCAGGTGATTCGCCACTACACCGATGGCTGGGCGAACGGCTATCGGTGGAAGATGCGCTACTGGGAAATCTGGAACGAGCCGGAAGGCGAGGGCTGCTGGCAGGGGACGCAGGCGGAGTTCAACGAGCTTTATTGCGTCGCCGCCAAGCACCTGAAGGCCAAGTTCCCGCACCTTAAGATCGGCGGTCCCGGGACGATTGGCTTTTATTCAATCGACGATCCCGAGCGCATTCCCTGGCATGACGACCTCATCACCTACCAGAACGACTTCTTCGCGAAGGTCAAGGCCGAGCGCGCGCCGCTGGACTTCTACGCCTGGCACCTTTATACCGACGAGCCCGACCGCATTGCGCGGCATGCCGAATACGCCCGGGAGCTTTTGGATCGGAACGGCTTTGCGGCGACCGAGTCGTTTCTCGACGAGTGGAACTATCCGCATCGCGACTGGGACGGGATGAAGGAGGCGAAGGGCGCGGCGTTTGTCGCTTCGGCCTTCTGCCTGATGCAGCAGGGTCCCGTCGACAAGGCGATGTACTACGACGCCCAGCCGACGCGGCATTATTGCGGCCTCTTTTATTTTCCGAACGGCAAGACCACGCCGTGCTACGAGACCTTTCGGAAGTGGAATCGGCTTTATCAGGATCGTAGCGCCTTTGCCTGCGCGTTTCCTTCGAACGGCGTCTATGCGGCGGCCTCGGCCGGGGAGCGCACCAAGCACATCCTGCTGGTCAACTACGGCCTCAGGTCGCAGTCGGTCGAGCTGCGGCTGACCGGGGCCGAGCTCGCCGAATTCGGGCTGACGGACGGGCGGCTCGACTTGCGGCCGAACGAGGTGCGGCTCTTGCAAAGCCCGGTGGCGAAGCCGGTCGACAACACCGCGCTCTTTCAGCTGCCGGCGCTTGGGGTCACCAATGTCGTCGGCGCCTGGAAGCGGGAGATTCCTGAGGGGCGGCACGTCGCGCTCTTTACGCAGCGGATTCAGATCGAGCAGAATCCGGCGGTCCGCTATGTGCTGGACCTCGGCGACATGCGCGGGCGCGCGAAGGTGACGATCGGCGCCACGGAGTATCCCGTCTTGTGGCGGCCGCCGTATTGTCTGGAGGTCACGGCGGCGGTGCGGCGCGGGCGCTACGGCCGGCTGGAGACGACGATCGAAGTCACGCCGCCGGATCCGTCGGTCGAGCCGTCGCTGTCGACGAACATCACCGTTCGGGCGGTGGCGGGTGCGCCGGTGCCGCCGTTTTCCGAATGGCCGGCGGGCAAGGAGCCGGCGACGGTCGCCGGGCGCATCATCGACCTCTTTTTGTCGACGACGCCGTGGGGGTATTTCCCCAAGGGCTATGCGGGGGCGGCGCCATATTCGCCCGATCACATCGCCTATCCGATCGCTTCGCTCTGGGTGAATGCGCTCGATTGCGCGCGGCTGGCCGGCGACATTGAGTCGGAAAAGCGGCTGGTGGCGGCGCTCGAACCGGTCTACGGGCCGCGAAAGGACATTCAGACCGAGGTCAATCATGTCGACTTCACCATCTTCGGCGCGGTGCCGCTGGCGATTTATTCGAAGACCGGCGACCGGCGGGCGCGGGAGCTGGGGCTCAAGTATGCCGACTTCCAGTTCGCGAAGCCCGAGCCGCCGTTCAAGCCGGCGCACGATCCCAATTCACCGGAACGGCAGCTGGAGCTTTGGCGGCTGGGGCTGTCGCATCAGTCGCGGCTGTGGCTTGACGACCTGTACATGATCTCCCTGCTGCAGTTCGAGGCCTATAAGGCGACGGGCCGGCGGGAGTATTTGGAGCGCGCGGCGCACGAGACGGCGTATTACCTTGAGCGCTTGCAGCGCGAGGACGGGCTTTTCGAACATGCGGTCGGGGTGCCGTTCGTGTGGGGGCGTGGCGCGGGCTGGGGCGCGGCGGCGATGACGATGGCGCTGGAATTGCTGCCGGAGTCGGATCCGCTTTACGGGCGGATCCGGCCGCGGTATCTCAAGATGATGGCGGCTTTGCGCCAGCATCAGCGAGCGAGCGGCCTTTGGGGGCAGTTGGTGGACGATGCGGAATCGTGGGACGAGACTTCGGGTTCGGCCATGTTCGCCTATGCGATGATCACGGGCGTTAAGCGAGGGTGGTTGCCGGCGGCGGAGTATGCCGAGCGGGCGGAAAAGGCGTATCTGGCGCTAGTCGGGCAGCTGGACGAATATGGCAACTTGAAGGGCGTGTGCATCGGCACGAACCGCAGGAATTCGCGGGAGTGGTACATGCAGCGGCCGACGACGGTGGGCGATACGCACGGGCAGGCGGCGATGCTGTGGGTCTGCCACGCCCTGATGCGCTAGAGCGGCGTGTCGGTCGTCGATCGTCGAATGTCGGGTCTCTCGGTCGTCGCTAGTCGGTCGTCGGTCGTCGGCTCTCGCGGTCGTCGCTAGTCGGTCGTCGGTCGTCGGGTCTCTCGACTGTCGACCCCCGGGTCTCGCTTGTCGCTCGCGACCGGAGCTTCACATTATGATACAATATCGCCATGAAAGTTCTGGACAAGATTTTGTCGGATCGGGTGAAGTATTCGTGCGAGGTCAAGGTGCTCGGCGAATGCAAGATTCCCTCTCCAGTCCGGCATCATAAGTACATCAAGGACGGCGAACGGATTTTTGCCACTGAAAACGAAAGCTACGCCAAATTCGCCGCCGAACATCTCGGCCATCAGCCGACTTTCGAGCGCGCCGGCCCGAAGGAACGCATCTTCCACGATCCGTCCTGGACGCGCGCGGCGATCGTGACCGCCGGCGGACTTTGCCCGGGACTGAACACGGTCATCAAGGGGCTGGTCGAGATCCTGACCTACGACTACGGCGTCAAGACGATCTACGGCATCCGCTACGGCTATGCCGGGCTCAACCCCGAGTTCGGCTATCAGCCGCTGATGCTCGATCCGGATGTGGTCGACACGATTCACGAGAATGGCGGCACCATCCTCGGTTCCAGCCGCGGCCAGCAGCCGGTCGACGTGATGGTCGATACGCTCGTCAGGATGATCACCAACGTGCTGTTCTCCGTCGGCGGCGACGGCACGCTGCGCTGCGCCAGCGACCTTGCCGCGGAAGTGGACCGTCGCCGGCTGAAGATCTCCATCGTCGGCATTCCGAAGACCATCGACAACGACCTGATGTTCGTCGGGCGCTCCTTCGGCTTCGAGACGGCGGTGGCAGAAGCCGCCGAGGTGATTCGCAGCGCCCATGTCGAGGCCAAGGGCACGCCGCACGGCATTGGCCTCGTGAAGCTGATGGGGCGGGATTCGGGGTTCATTGCGGCGGCGGCTTCGATTGCCAATCCGGTCGTGAACTTCTGCCTGGTGCCCGAAGTCCGCTTTGAGCTGGAGGGTTCGCAGGGGCTGCTGGCGGCCGTCGAACGGCGTTTCGCCGCCGGCAAGTCCCATGCAGTGGTGGTGGTTGCCGAGGGCGCCGGTCAGGAGCTTTTGTCGGGACCGGAGGTGAAAGACGCGAGCGGCAATGTGCTTAAGAAGGACATCGGCGAGTTTCTCCGTCAGCGCTTCAAGACTTATTTCGAACAGCGACACATCGCTTCTTCGGTCAAGTATTTCGACCCCAGCTATCTGGTGCGGAGCTGTCCCGCCCGGGGCACCGATGCCATCCGCTGCTACATGCTGGCACGGGCGGCCGTGCATGCGGCGATGGCGGGCCGCACCGACTGCGTGGTCGGCAATCTGGGCGAAAGCTATGCGCTCGTTCCGATTGCGCTGGCGACCATCGAGCGTCAGAAGCTGCACCCCAACGATGCGATGTGGCGCAGCGTCATGGATGCCACGGGGCAGGAGTTTTATTTCAGCGGGGTTTCCCGGGAAGTGTCGGGCGGCGATGCGTTCGCCCCTTGAGTTGGAGATATGGCGATGATCACGGTGCTTGCAGTTCTGTGTCTGGCCTCGGCGGCGGCGGATTCGGTGGATATGTTCTGGGGGTCGGGCGCGGTGAACTGCCCCGTTTCCGAAGGGATGGCGCGGGGCTGGAACTGGGAGAAGGCGCAGACGGGCAACACCCATCCGGGGGCGGTGCTGCCGTTCGGCTGGGTCAGCGTCTGCGCCTATACCGGCGGCTATGCCAGCGGCTACGGCCGTTGCGGCAGCTCCTCGTCGGGACCGGCGCCGGTGCCGGATGCGCGCAAGTACGCCTGGGGCATTACCCATTTCCAGCATAGCGGCACCGGGTGGATCAACAAGTTCTACAACTATCTGCGCCTGACGCCGTTCGTCGAGGGCGCGGATCGGCAGCAGCGTTCGCGGCTGGACGACGAGGTGGCCCGCCCCGGCTATTACGCGGCCCGGCTGACCGACTATCGCGCGGCGTTCGAGCTGACGGCGAGCGCGGAAGCGGCGGCGCATCGGTTTAAGTTCGACGCGGCCGGCGGCTGGCTTAAGGTCGACTTGCGTCAGATCGGCCTCGACTGCCTGCATGTCATGGCGGACTGCACCGATTCCGGCTATCAGGGCGAGCGCATCGCCGACTGCCGCGCGACCAAGGTGGCGGACGACGCCTGGAGCGGTTTCATCGTCGCCAACGGTGTGAAGCTCTACTACGCCATTCGCGCCACCGGCGAGCTGGACTGGAGCCGGGCGTGGAAGGACGAGATTACCTTTAAGGTTAAGGGCCGGCAGCTGGAGACGTACATCGGCTTTTCCCGGCGCAGCGCGGAGGCGGCTTCGGCGCGGGCGATGGCCGCGCAGACGGTCGGCTTCGACGGGCTTCGGCAGGCGGCGGCCGCGAACTGGGAGGCGATCCTGGACCGGGTGCAGGTCGAGTTCGCCGATCTGAAGCTGCGTTCGCGCTTTTATTCGGCGCTCTATCATTCCTGCGTGAAGCCCAGCCGGTGCGACGAGGGCTTTGTCGACTTCTCGACCTTCTGGGACATCTACCGCACCGAGTTGCCGCTGGTGCTGACGCTGGACGCCGCGACCGGCCGCGGGATCCTGGAGCACATTCTCGCCAAGATCGAGACGCTGGGCTTCTCGCCAATCTGCCAGATCATGGACGACGTGGTGGTGCACAAGGACATGCAGGCGACGGCGCTTTCCGTCTATGCGCTGACCGACGGCTATTTCCGCGGCCACTTGGGCCAGGCCGACTATCCGCGGCTCAAGCGGGCCTTTGACCGCGAGTTCGCCCATGCCGACATCGGCGGCATGTCGCCGACGCATGTGCTGGATATGGCCGGCGCTTATGGCGCGGCGGCGTTCGTGGCGGCGGATTGTGGCGACGGCGACTATGCGCAGGCGCTGCGCGAGCGCGCGGCGATCTGGCGCACGGTCTACGATGCCGACACCGGGCTGCTGCGCGCTCCGGCCAAGTATTACGAGGGCAATCAGTGGAACTATTCCTTCCGTCCGCATCCGGGGATGGCCGGCCGCGTGGCGCTGGCCGGCGGCCAGGAGCGCTTTTGCGCGTTGCTGGATCGGTTTTTCGCCATCGATTCGGTGCCGGCGGACTGGTCGGCGGCGAAGGACCGGGTGCGGCGGCCCGATCATTTCGAGGGGCTGAACAACGAGTGCGACATGGATGCGCCCTATGCCTATCTGTGGTGCGGCCGGGCGGATCGCACGGCGGAAGTGGTGGACGCGGTGCGCCGATATCGCTTTGCCGACGGCGAAGGCGGCTGCCCGGGCAACAACGATTCGGGCGCGACGGGCTCCTGGTATGTTTGGAATTGCCTGGGGCTGTATCCGCTGACCGGCACGCCCTATTATCTGCTGGCGACGCCTTCGGTCGATTCGGCGACCTGGCAGTTCGCGCGCGGGCGGCTGACGATCGGAGTGAAGCGCGAGAGCGCGGCGTCGATCTATCCGGTCGCCTGGCGGTTTAACGGGCGTTCGCTGGCAGGACCGTGGATTCGGGTGACGGAACTGGAGCAAGGCGGCCGGCTGGAGTTCGAGCTCCGGGATCGGCCGCCGGCGGCGGCGAGTGCGGTTCCCGCCTGGCTGGATTGAGTTAGGCCCGATGCGCCTTTCGCCACTCGTCGGGGGTGGCGTGAAACTCTTCGACGAAGCAGTAGGAGAAGTACTGCGGCGAGAGCTTCCCGCAGCGGTTGGCGATTTCCGCCAGCGTGCAGTCGGTGTCGCGCAGCAGGGCACACGCGAGCTGGTTGCGCTGGCGCAGGATTTCCTTCTTGACGGGATGGCCGAGCTCGTCAATGAAGGCGCGATTGACCTTGGGGTGCGAATAGCCGAGGTGGCGGATGACCTCGGCGGAAGTGACGCCGCCGGCCAGATGGTGGCGGATGTACCGTACCGCCTCTCCCAGCCACGGGGTCTTGAACGGATAGACGTCGGTCGACATGCGCTCGACCACGCGCCGGGGCATCCACAGCCGGGGCTTGCCGTCGCTCGTGCGCACGTCTTCGCCCTGCAGCTGCCGGTCCAGCAGTTCCGCCGCCTGCCGGCCCAGGGCGAACGAATCGGTTTCGACGCTGGACAGCGAGGGCTTGGCGAAGGTGCACAGGAGGACGTCGTTGTCAACCCCCATGACCGCGAGTTCGTCCGGCACGGCAATGCCGCGGTCGGCGCAGACCTTCAGCACCTGGACGGCGCGCAGGTCGTTGCAGCAGCAGAGCGCAATCGGCTTGGGGAGCCGGACGAGCCAGTCGCCCAGCGCCCGGGCGTCCGGCACATCCAGCTTCTCGTCGCGGAAGAAGGCGTCGGTGATGTGGCTGGCGCCCGCGTAGGCCGAGACGAATTCGCCGTTGCGTTCGGCGGCGGCGCGGAAGGCTTCGCCGCGGGCGTCGGAAAAGCGCAGGTTCGGGAAGCCGCAATAGGCGAAGGTGCGATAATGGTGGTCGGCGAAGCAGCGGTAGGCGGTTTCGGCGATGCCGGCGTCGTCCAGCCGGATGGAGGGAATGGGGTTTTCGTCGATGCGCCCGTAGGTGTCCACCACCGGCTTGTGCGACTTGACGAGCGCTCTGGAGGTGCGGTCGTCCATGACGCGCACGATCAGGCCGTCGAATTGCCGGATGTAGCCGACGTCGTTCAGCTGCGTGGGGTCGACCAGTTCCAGCCGCCAGTCGGTTTTCTCCAGCGCGTAGTCGGCGATGCCCTTGAGCAGCTCGCGGCCGTGGGCGCGGTTGTTCTCGATCTGCAAGGCGATTCGCGGAAAGACGGAGGTTTTCATCTGGTAGCAGATATTAGCAAATTCGCCGACCGAATCCAAGCCGCACCCGGGTCTAGGAAATGAGTCCATTGGGCGGCTTAAGGTTTGGTATAATATTTTAATTTCAAGAGGCAAAGGAACGACGATATGACGAGATTGCTGAAAGACCGTTGCGGGGCACTGTGCATTCGGCGGCTGTCCGTATGCGCGATGCTGTTCTTTGGCGGCTGCGGGCAGGTGGCCGAGCGGGCTGCGCGGCGCCCGGCCGAGGACGGGCTGATCTTCGTTACCACGCTCGGGACTGCGCCCTATGCCTATCTTGACGACGATACGAAGGATTATGCGGGCATTGACGTGGACATCGCTCGCGCGACGGCTAAGAAGCTTGGCCTTCCGCTGAAGATCGTGCCGATGGAATTTGCCGACCTCTTGCCGTCCGTCAGGATCGGGAAGGCCGATTTCGCCGCGAATGCGATCACCATTACGCCGGCGCGTGCCCGGGACGTGGCGTTCTCTCGTCCTTATGCGAGCGACGGCAGCGCGTTTCTCTACCGCGTTGGGTCGGTCGTGCCCACCGTGCCTCGGGCGGGAAAGCTTCGCATCGGCTGTCAGAATGCCAGCACGGGCCTGTTTTACCTGAGCTACCATAACATCGATCCCTATTGCTTCAACGAATACGACGATGCGGTCGCCGAGTTCGAGCAGGGGAAGCTTGACGCCGTCTTTCACGATGCCGAGCCGATTCGCGAGACGGTCCGCGCGTCAAAGGGCGCCTACGCGATTACGCCGCTGGAGACGCGCGAGAACTACGGCGTCGCGGTGCGCAAGGACTATCCGGCGCTGCTGGCGGCTGTCAATCAGGTGATCGCCGAAAGGAGGGCGAAATGATGGGGATGGGACTGCCGCGCAAATTGCTGCTGAAGCTGATTGGTTCGGTCGCGTGCGCCTTTTTGGTCACCGTCGCGATCACCTGGCTGGTCCAGTCTTCGCTGGCCGATCGCGATGCGATGAAGGTCATCAACCGCGTCCTCGACGATGTACAGGGTGAGATCAGGGAGTGCGTAAACCGCAAGCTTGTCCTGACGGCGATGGTGGCCCGCGACCGGCTGTCGGAGGTGCCGGACCGGAGCGCGGAAACGCTTCGGCGCCTTGCGGACGAGCTGCGGGTGGACAGCGTCTGCGTCGTCGACAAGGACGGCATTCTCGTCGCGTCCGCCAATCCGGGGGAAGTGGGGCTTGACTTTAAGCGGGGCGACGAACAGACAAAGGAGTTTCTCGCCCTCCTAGACACCGAGTCCGAGCTTTGTCAGCCGATGCGCAGACGTTCATACGACGGAACGCTGTGGAAGTACGTCGGCGTCTGGCTGCCGGAGGGCGGGTTCGTGCAGATCGGTTGTCGCGAGAGCACGCTTAGGGTCTTCGCGCAGTCGTCCGTCGCGGGGCTTACGCACAACCGGCACGTGTCCGGCATCGGCACGATCGTCATCACGTCCGAACACGGTCTGGTCATTTCCGACGCGAAGGGGTCGGGCCTGGAGGGTTCGTTCCTGCAGGTGCCGGGCGACGAGGCCTATGTGGTCAAACGCGTGATTGAGGGCTTTGCCGTCTATGCGATCCTGCCTAAGTCGGCCGCGGCGGTCGAGCGCAACACGCTCATCGGCTCGTCCGCCTTCATGACGATCCTGGCGCTTGGCTTTGTGGCGATTCTCGTCGGAATCGTGATCTCTCGGTTTGTCCGCGAGCAAGTCGAGAAGCGCATCCAGGCGGACCTGGAGATGGCGAAGACGATTCAGTGCGGTTGTCTGCCGAGCATCTTCCCGCCGTTTCCGGAGCACGCCGACCAGCTTGACTTGTATGCGATGATGCGCACGGCCAAGGAGGTCGGCGGCGACTTCTACGACTTCTTTGCCGTCGGCCCCGGGCGCATTGCGGTCGTAATCGCCGATGTCTCCGGCAAGGGCGTTCCCGCGGCGATGTTCATGATGCGGGCGAAGACCGCCATCCGCAGTCACTTCGAGTCGGGGCACGACCTGGCCGAGGTGATGGGGCGGGTGAACGACCTGCTCTGCGAAGGCAACGAGTCGTCCATGTTCGTGACGGCCTGGGTCGGCATCGTCAACCTCGCGGACGGGTTGGTCGAGTTCGTCAATGCGGGGCATAATCCGCCGCTGGTCAAGCGCGGCGGGCAGACGGTGGAGTGGCAGAGGGAGCGCTCGGGCCCGCCGCTGGCGACGATGGCGGGCGTTCGGTATCGGGTGCGGAGCATGCGGCTTTCCGCTGGCGACACCGTCTTTCTTTATACCGATGGCGTCACGGAGGCGACGAACCGGTCAGGAGAGCTCTGGGGCGAGGCGCGTTTCGAGCAGGACTTCGCCTCGCGTTCGTGCGACGCCCGCGGCTATTGTGAGCAGACCCTGGCCGCCATCGATGCCTATGCTGGCGAGGCGCCGCAGGCCGATGACATCACGTCGCTGGTAGTGACGGTCGAGGCGGTCGGCTGAGGTGGCTTGAATGACGTTTTCGGACGTTAAATTCACCAAGTTCTTCGTGTCGGCTACGCTGATGGCGGCGGGGACATTCGCTGTCGGCAACATCATTCAGGTCGTCTCGAGCTGGTATCTCGGCGCTGATGCCTTTGCCGCGATGGCGGCGGTCTACCCGTATCGGCTGCTGCCGGACGTTCTCGTCGTGCTCATTGCCGAAGGCTCGGCCGCGCTGAGCGCCCAGGCCATGGGGCGGTCCGATCGCGACACGGCGAACCGCATCTTTTCGCAAGGCGCCCTGATCCTGACCGGCATCGGCGTCGTCTTCACCTTGGGCTTTCACGCCTTTGAAGGCGTCTACCTCGACCTCGTGGGCGTCACCGGCGCAGTTCGCGCGCAGGCGCTCGCCTTCGGCAGCGGCTTCGTCTTTTCGATTTTGAGCGGCATACTGCAGGACTATCTGCGCGTGCAGGTCTACGCCGACGGCGGACAGAAGTTCTGCCTCTTCGGTTCGCTCGCCTACCTGGTCGTGCACGCCGTCACGGCGGTTGTCTTCGTCTCGCGCTGGGGAGCGCGGGGGCTCGGCCTTTCGGTGGCGGCGGCGACCTTCGCCTATCTCGGCATCCTGCTGCTGCATTTCCGGGCCAAGTCCGCTTCCTTGCGCCTGAAGCCGTCTTTTTCGCTGCCGCTCCTCGGGCGCGCCTGTGCGCTCGGTCTCGGTTCGCTCTTGCCGCAGCTTTCGACGATTCTGATTTCGTTTGTCATGACGCGCGTCGCCGCCGCGCGTTTCGGCGCGGTCGGTCTGGCGGTCGTCGCCGTCGTGAACGGCATCGGCTCGCTGACCGGCTTCCTGCAGGCGGTCGGTCTTGTCGCCTTGCCGTTCGCCGCCGTCTATTTCGGCGAAGACAACCGGTTGGGGCTGGTCGCCACCATGCGGCGCGCGGCCGGCTTCCTGTTGGTCGAGGGGTTGCTGCTGGCCTTGCCGCTCCTGCTGTTCCCGGGCCAGGTCGCGGGGTTGTTTGGCATCGCCGAGCCGGCGACGAACATGGCGATGGAGGGGGCCGTGCGGTGGATCGGAGCATTTCTCGTTCCGGCTGGCTTGGCCGCGCTCTACGGCACTTACCTGCAGGCGACCGGCCATGAGCGCATTGCCGGCGCCTATGCCTTTTTCCGTTCGCTCGTCTTCCCGACGCTCGCCATCTTCCTGGGAATCTGGCTCTTCGGCGTCACCGCGCTGGCCGCGGCCTTGGCCGGTGAGACGCTCTTCTTGGCCGTTGCCGGGCTGATCGGCTGGGGCGTCGCCAGCCGCAAGGGGCTGACCTTTCCGCTCTGTCTGCGGCCGTCCTGCCCAGACGCCTTGCTGTTTGCGCTGACTGTCACCGGCGAGGAGATCGCCAAGGCGTCGACCCGAATCGGCGAGGTTCTCGAGCGGCGGCTCGGCCTCGGCGACCGCCGCACGATGTGGGCGTCGCTTGCGACCGAGGAGCTGCTGACCGTCATTCACGACATCAATTCCCGGCAAAAGGTGCGTGCCGAGCTGACGCTGGACTTCCCCGAGGAAGACACGGTGCGGCTCATCATCCGCGACGACGGCAAGATCTTCGATTTCTCGGCCAGCGCTTCGAGCATCAACTCGCTTTCGGCTTTCGTGCTCGCGCGGCTGACTCGCGGCTGCGAACAGGACGGAATGGCCATGACCGGCAGCAACCGTTCGGTGCTGATCTTCAAGAACGACAACCCTCAGCAGGAGAAATCCGCTCAATGAAAACCAACGATCTCAGCGTCTTTGATGCCTACGAGTCAAACGTGCGCTCCTACATCCGGCACTTCCCGGCTGTCTTCGACCGGGCCGAGGGCTCGACGCTGGTGGACGAGGCGGGCCGTGCCTACGTCGACTTTTTCTGCGGCGCGGGCGCGGTCAACTACGGGCACAACAACCCGTACATCCGCGAACGCCTCATTCAGTATCTTGCCGAGGGACGCATCATCCATGCGCTGGACATGGGCACGGTCGCCAAGCGCGAGTTCATCGCCTGCTATCAGGAACGCATCCTGAAGCCGCGCGGGCTTGACTACAAGCTCCAGTTCCCGGCGCCGACGGGCACGAACGCCGTCGAGGCGGCGCTGAAGATCGCGCGGCGGGCGACGGGGCGTCCGGGGGTGTTCGCGCTGATGGGCTCGTTCCACGGCATGACGGCCGGGGCGCTCGCCTGCACGTCCGACGCCTATGCGCGCGGCGCCGCCGGCATTGCGCTTGGCAATGTCGTCCATGTGCCGCCGCCCTATATGATGGCTTCGACCGCCGAAGCGCTTCGGTATGTCGAGATGCTGCTTGCGGATGACCATTCCGGTGCGGGGTTGCCGGCGGCCTTCATTCTCGAAGCCGTTCAGGCCGACGGTGGCATCTATCCGCTGCCCGAGGACTATCTGACCGGGTTGTCGGCGCTCCTGAAGCGGTATGGCGTCCTTCTGATTGTCGACGATATCCAGATGGGCTCGTGCCGCACGGGGCGCTACTTTTCGTTCGAGCACGCGGGCATTCGTCCCGACATCGTCACCGTGTCGAAGTCGGCCGGCGGCTATGGCATTCCCTTTGCGATGACGCTCTTCCGCCCCGACCTGGACGTGATGAATCCGGGCGAGCATACGGGGACGTTCCGCGGCAACCAGCTGGCGTTCGTGGCCGCCCGGGCGGGCGTCGAGTTCTACCTCGATCACGACC
Organism: Kiritimatiellia bacterium; assembly: GCA_045598785.1. GTDB lineage: Bacteria > Verrucomicrobiota > Kiritimatiellia > RFP12 > UBA1067 > UBA1067. Next base: position 620 of record JAZLMR010000023.1, on the reverse strand, counting down.
TCGACCAAGAGGTTACGCGCAAGGGCGAGCTGATCCGCGACTTTCTGGAACAGGAGATCCGGGCGATCGAGCCGCGGCTGGCGGTTCGCGGCATCGGGCTCGCCTGGGGCGTCGACTTCAACGCGCTGCCGAACGCCGGCGTCAGCAAGGCCATTGTCCGCGACTGCTTTGATCATGGGCTCATTGTCGAACGCGCCGGTCGCGGCGACAATGTGATCAAGATCATGCCGCCGCTGGTCATTACCGACGACGAGATTGCCAAAGGCCTTGCGATCTTCAAGGCGGCGGTCAGCCGCGCTACGGCCGACGCATCAAAAAACTCTCCTCCCCGCTGACGCGGTGACGAGAGTTTTTTGATGCGTCGGAAGTTTTTCAGCAACCAGCAACCAGCGGACAGCGACCAATCCGAATGGTCGTGGCGCGGCTTATTTGCCCTTTATGAGCTGTCAGGGGGCACTGAATCGGCCGCGCCCGATCTCTTTTCAAACGCGCGGGCATGGAGCCCGCGCGGGTTCGATTTGGACGCCCCGTTGCTTTGCCGCGTGGCTATGCGGCGAGTTTGAGCATGAATCCGAGGAGCTTTCCGTCGTCCCATGTGAGTTCCTTGCACTTTACGCTGA
>JAZLMR010000022.1:0-2936 GCA_045598785.1 Kiritimatiellia bacterium | reverse complement strand
GCATCGTACGGGTGATGTTTGTAAAAACGCAAGTTGACCGTTTTTCGATTCCGGCGTAGCCCGCGCACCAATGTCTGGCAATTACGATGCAAGATTGTAGCCAAAGGCGCGGGCGTTGTCAGCCGGATCGGAAAACGGTCTTATTGCGTTCGGCGCAAGCCGATTGCGTTCCAGCACCCAAACGGTTCAACAGGCAAGCAATCACACCACGTGAGAGGCCGGTTTTATTATAGCTGCGCAGGTACATTCAGTATTTTGCTATAATATCCAGAATTTAAAGGCAAACGAGAGGGCTGCGCTTGGGGCGCGACTTTGAGGAAATGGCAGACGTATCGAGCATCAGGAAGTTCAAGGACGCGGCGGACTTTACCCGCAATTTGATTGTCAAGTCGGAAATCGACAAGTATCTGCCGGGCGGGCGGCATTTCATCGACGAGCCCCGCATTCAGAAGTGCATTGCGGATTTTGCCGAAAAGCCGGCGGACCCGGTCCGGGTCCGCGAGATCCTCGCCAAGTCTGAGTCGACCTGCGCGACCCTGCAGCCGGAAGAGACGGCGGTGCTGATGGCGGCGGCGTCCGACCCGGAGCTCTTTGCGGAAATGCGCTCGACCGCGCTGCGGATCAAGCGGAAGGTCTACGACAACCGCATCGTCGTCTTTGCGCCGCTTTATGTCGCGAACCTTTGCGTCAACGGCTGCAGGTACTGCGGGTTCCGGGCGGGCAACGAGCAGCAGCGGCGGCGGGTGCTCACGCTGGACGAGCTCAAGGAGGAGCTGGACGTGCTGGCCGGCCGCATCGGCCACAAGCGGCTGATTGCCGTCTACGGCGAGCATCCGTCGACCTCGACCGAATACATCGCCGAGACTATCGAGACTTGCTACCGGCATCAGGTGAAGGCGCCGCGGTCCGATGCGCGCAACGGCATCCGGCGGGTGAACGTGAACGCCGCGCCGCTGCCGATTGCGGATCTCAAGGTGCTCCGGTCGGTCGGCATCGGCACTTTTCAGGTCTTTCAGGAGACCTACAACCGCAAGCTCTACGAGCAGATGCATCCGGCGTGGTCGATCAAGGGCAACTACGACTGGCGGGTGACTTGCTTCCACCGGTGCCTGGAGGCGGGCGTCGACGATGTCGGGCTGGGGGTTCTCTACGGGCTTTGCGACTGGCGGTTCGAGCTGCTGGCGACCATCATGCACGCCCGCGACCTGGAGCGCTGGTTCAACATCGGGCCGCATACGCTCAGCTTCCCGCGGTTGGAGCCGGCGAGCGGCACCAAGGTGCCCGAGGAGTCGCCGTGGCTGATTGACGACGACACCTTCCTCAAGATCGTCACGATCGCGCGGCTTTCGGTGCCGTACACGGGCATCATCATCACGGCCCGCGAGAGTCCCGAGTCCCGCAACCGGCTCCTGGACAGCGGCATGACCCAGCTCGACTGCTCTTCCAACATCGCGATCAAGGGCTACAGCGATTTTGCCAACGAGGCGCATCAGGAAAAGGACCGTCAGCAGTTCATGCTCGGCGACAACCGTTCGCTCGACGAGATGGTGCGCTATCTCGCCTCGCGGGACACGATCACCAGTTTCTGCACCGCCGGCTATCGGTGCGGGCGTACGGGCGGCTGCATCATGGACGCGCTCAAGACCGGGCGCGAGGGCAAGTTCTGCAAGATCAACGCGGTGCTGACTTTCCGCGAGTGGCTGGACGACTTTGCCTCGGACGCGACGCGGGCGATCGGCGAGCGGCTGATCGAGAAGGAGCTGGCCGGCATCAAGGAGTGGTTGCCGAAGTTCTACCCGGCGGTGCTGAAGCAGTACGAGGCGACTTGCCGCGGCGAGCGCGATCTCTTTTTCTGATGCGACCGATGGGCTTTTATACTGAGACGGCGGCGGGCGTAATTTTGCAGGTGCGGGCGCAGCCGCGCTCTTCCCGCGCCGGGCTCGACGGGCTCTTGGGTGACGCGCTCAAGGTACGCATTCGCTCGGCGCCGGTGGACGGCAAGGCCAATCGGGAGCTGCTGGAGACGCTGGCGGAGGCCTTTGACCTGCCGAAGTCGGCGGTGTCGTTCAAGAGCGGCGAAACTTCGAAGACCAAACGCATTCTGCTCGCCGGTCTGACGGGTCGCCAAGTCGAGGAGCGGGTCCATGGCTGAGGCGCGGCGTGTGGTGGTGACGGCGGGGCCGACCCGGGAGCATCTGGACCCGGTGCGCTTTTTGTCCAACCCTTCGACGGGCAAGATGGGCTTTGCCGTGGCCGCCGAGGCCGCGCGGCGCGGATACGACGTCGTTTTGGTGGCCGGGCCGGTGGCGTTGAAGACTCCGCCGGGCGTGCGACGGGTTGATGTGGTGTCGGCGCGGGAGATGCGGCGAGCGACGGCGGCGGCGCTGGCCGTCGCGGGCGGGCCGCGAGCGGTGCTGATCGCGACCGCGGCCGTCGCCGACTGGCGGCCGGTGCGCTGTGCCCGCTGCAAGCTCAAGAAGTCGCAGATGTCCGGGACGCTGCGGCTGGTGCGCAATCCCGACATTCTCAAGTCTGTTCGTGGTGCCGTTAAGATCGGCTTTGCCGCCGAGACCAATGCGGTGCTGGCGGAAGCCGCCCGGAAGTGCCGCGAGAAGCATCTGGCCTTTATCGTCGCCAACGATGTTACGGAAAAGGGGTCGGGGTTCGGGTCGGATACGAATCGCGTGACTTTTGTTTTCCCCGATGGCGAATGCCGGCGGTTCCCCTGCATGACCAAGGCGCGGGTGGCGAAGCAGATTCTGGACGCCGTCGCCGAGCTTTAGGTCTGCGTCCGCCAAGGTGCCGCTGGAGTCGTAATTGTAGGGCGCGTCCGTCGATTTTTGTGTCGTCCACGGATTAACACGGATTAACACGGATAAGATTCAATCCGTGAAAATCCGTGAAATCCGTGGATAAATTCGTTGGTCGCCGCTTCT
>JAZLMR010000021.1:0-30815 GCA_045598785.1 Kiritimatiellia bacterium | reverse complement strand
CAGGAGCGCGAATGACGCGCCACGACCTTTCGGATTGGCCGCTGTCCGCTGGCTGCTGGCAGCTGAAAAACTTCCGACGCATTAAAATCGGCTGAGACCCCGCAAAGGGGGATCAGACGATTTTAATGCGTCGGCCCTAGGTGGGCGATAAAGCGCATTGCCTTTTTGTGAAATAGGTGGTATACTTCAATCCATAAACTTCTGCGTCAGGAAGCACGGGAGCTAGCCTCCGAGGCACGACGTGGGATACGTCAAACAAAACACAGGAGTAAACATTATGGCATGTGCCAAGAAATGCGCCTGCAAGCAGGCGGCGGTTAAGAAGGCGGCGGTCGCGAACAAGGCGGGCGAACTCGCCATCAACGGCGGCAAGAAGGTCTGGGACAAGGGCTTCCCGGCCTGGCCTCAGTTCGACAAGAAGACCGACAAGGTCGTCCTTGACATCCTGCATTCGGGCAAGGTGAACTACTGGACGGGCCCCATCGGCATGCAGTTCGAAAAGGAGTGGGCGAAGTGGCTCGGCGTCAAGAACGCGATTTCCGTTTCCAACGGCACGGCTGCGCTGCACGTGGCGCTCACGGCGCTCGGCATCGGCTCGGGCGATGAGGTGATCTGCACTTCCTATTCGTTCATCGCGTCTTCGTTCTGCGCGGTTCAGGCGGGTGCGCTGCCGGTCTTCGTCGACGTCGGCACCGATCATTTGCTCGACCCCAAGAAGATCGAGGCGGCCATCACCAAGAAGACCCGCGCCATCGTCGTGGTGCATCTCTACGGCATGGTTGCCGACATGGATCCGATCATGAAGATCGCGAAGAAGCACAACCTCTTCGTGGTCGAGGACTGCGCACAGTGCTTCGGCGGCGTCTACAAGGGCAAGAAGGCCGGCACGATCGGTACGGTCGGCTGCTTCTCGTTCTGCCAGTCCAAGCATTTCACGACCGGCGGCGAAGGCGGCATGGTCGTCTGCAACGACGAGGACCTCGCGTGGGAGATCCGTTCCGTCCGTGACCACGGCTACGATGTCAAGGCGAAGCTCAACCTCCTCGTGATGGAGGGCAAGCAGCTCTACGTGCACCGTCGCGTCGGCTACAACTTCCGCATGACCGAGATCCAGTCGGCGATCGGCCTCGGCGAACTCCGCCGCTTCGACAAGTGGAACCTGCCGCAGCGCAAGAAACTCGGCAAGGCGCTCATGAAGGGCCTCGAGGGTCATCCGCTGATCAAGTACATGCCGGTCGACACCAAGGACCGTCAGAACTCCTTCTGGCTGGTGCCGTTCGTGCTCGATACCTCGAAGCTGAAGTGCACGATGAAGGAATTCATCGCGGCGGTTCAGGCCGAGGGCGCCTGCGCGTACTCCGTGCTGTGGCCGGAAATGTACAAGGAAGAGGCCTTCGCCAAGCAGCGCGGCTTCGGCAAGAACGACTATCCGTTCAAGGATCCCGCTCATCGCAAGATTGACTACACCAAGTTCAACTGCGCGATGGCGCATTCGATGGCTGACGCCACGATTTCGTTCTGGACTCACCCGACCTACACGCTCGCCCACATCCAGGCCGATGTCAAGGCGTTCAAGAAGGTCGCGGCGGCGATGATGAAGTAAGCGATAGCTGGACTTCATTGATTCAGGGCGCGGGGCGTAAAGTCCCGCGCCCTGTTGCTTCTGCAGAGCGGTTTTCACGGCGAAAGCAGACGGCCGGAACCGTCAGTTTCCGGAGGATTGAAGAGTCTCCGGTCGGTTTGACTTTTCGCGAGGCAAAGTAGTATAATACTTTAATTAGTATGCGGGGTTGCGGATGCTGTGCCGGCATCTGTATCGGACCGGTTGCGAAAGGATGGGCTGCCGGAGGCAGTCATAAGGAGTAAAGGGCATGAGTGAGGAGAAGAAGAGCGGTTTGGGAGTCGTCATCCTGATGATTGTGACGATTGGCGTCAGCTTGGTGCTGGGATGGGTGGCGTCCGGGCTTTGGACCGGCATCAGCATGAAGAAGCAGAAGGCGATGATGGCGGCCATGGCCCAGGCGCGCGCCGGGGCGCTGACGACGGTGGCCGTTACCAATGCGGTGAGCCGCGAATACAATCTGCCCGAGCGCTATGTCGCGCATGTCGAGGCCATGAGCGAGGTCGATCTGGTGCCGCAGGTCGACGGCTACATCAAGGAAATCAAGTTCAATGAGGGCGACACCGTCCGCGAGGGGCAGCTCCTCTACGTGCTGGACGACGAGAAGTACCTGGCGATCGTCGGCCAGGCGAAGGCCGATCTGGCGGCGGCCGAGGCCGAGGAGCGCCGGGCGGTCCGCTACAACGAGCGCATGGTCACGGCCGACGACCGCGGCGTCACCCAGCTTGAGCGCGACAATGCATTCGCGGCGGCCGAGAAGGCGAAGGCCGCGGTGATGCAGGCGAAGGCCAACCTGGTGGTCGCCGAATACAACTGCAAGAAGGCCAAGGTGATCGCGCCGATCTCCGGCAAGATCGGCAAGACCGCGGTGCATGTCGGCGACCTGGTTTCGCCGTCGCGCGTCTTGGCGCACATCGTCCAGTTCGACCCCATCCGCGTTTCGTTCCCGCTTACCGACCGCGCCTATCTGGAGGCGCAGCAGCGGCGCAATTCCGGCCATGAGGCCGACATCCGCACGCGGCTCGTGCTGCCGAACGGCGCCGAATACGACCGGACGGGCGTCTTGGACTTCGATGACAACGCGATGTCGAAGGACACGGCGACGATCATCGTGCGCCTGCGGTTCGCGAATCCCGACCGGATGCTGATTCCGAACAGCTATGTCAACGTGCTGTCCGACTACCTGGTGCCGCCGAAGTACCTGTCGCTGCCGCAGCAGTGCGTAATCGACCTTGTCGGCGGCAACCGCGGCGTCTGGGTGGTCAAGAGCGACATGACGGTCGAACAGCGGGCGGTCGAGACCAAGGAGACCTTCGACGGGTGGACGCCGATCGTGTCCGGCATCACCGCCGAGGACAAGGTGGTCATGTCCGGTTCGGGCAAGCTCGGCACCGGCATGAAGGTGGCGTTCGTCGAGCCGACTTCGAACGACGACATCAACCCGAATCACGTCGCCCCGATCAAGGAATAAGGCCATGAAGCTGGGCATTCGGGCGAGCATCGATCAGATTCGGACCTTTTCGCGGACCTTCGTGGAGCGTCCGCGCTTCGCGATGGTCATCGCCATCGTGCTGACCATGGCCGGCGGCATGGCGATCTGGAAGCTGCCGGTCTCGCAGTATCCGCGGCTGACGCCGCCGACGATTGCGGTGCAGTACACCTACCCCGGCGCCAATTCGCGCGAGGTGCTCAATACGGTGGCGATGCCGATCGAAGACGAGGTCAACGGCGTCGACGACATGCTCTACATGGTCGGCCAGTGCATGGACTCCGGCGTCTATCAGCTCAACATCTCCTTCGAGGTCGAGTCCGACCGCGACCTGGACATGGTCAAGGTGCAGAACCGCGTCTCGCAGGCCGAGGCCAAGCTGCCGCAGGAGGTGAAGCAGCTCGGCGGGCGCATCCGCGCCCAGGCGGAGGACACGCTCTGCGCGCTGACGCTGCGTTCGCCGCGTGGCACCTATTCGCGGTTGCAGCTCTCCGACTACTGCTACGGCATCATCCAGCCGGTCCTGCTCCGCTGTTCGGGCGTCGGCGAGTGCACGGTCTACGGGCCGAAGCTGTCGATGCGCATCTGGCTGGACCCCTCGCGCATGGCGGCGCTGGGTATGAATTCCGAGGAGGTCATCGCCGCGGTCTCGCGTCAGAACATCCAGGCGTCGCTCGGCTCGGTCGGCGCCTCGCCGGTGCTGGCGCACGGGCAATGGACCTACTCGCTGCTGGCCAAGGGCCGGCTCATGTCCCCCAAGGAGTTTGACGACATCGTCGTCCGCCGGGATGCGAACGGCGGCATCGTCCGGCTCAAGGACATCGCCCGCACGGAGATCGGCGAGCAGAACTACATGTTCACCGGCCAGCTCAACGGCGAGTCGGCGATTCAGATCGTGCTGCAGCAGAAGCCGGGGGCGAACGCGATCGCGGCGGTGAACGAAGTCTACCGCGAGATGGACAAGCTCGCGAAGTCCTTCCCCGACGACATCACCTATACGGTTCCCTACGACGCCACGGAATACGTCCGCGTCTGCATCGAGGAAATCGTGCTGACGCTGCTCATCACCTTTGCGCTCGTGGTGTTCGTCTGCTATCTCTTCCTGCAGGACTGGCGCGCGACGCTGATTCCCTGCCTGACGATTCCGGTTTCGCTGTGCTCGACGTTCATCGTCATGGCGATCCTCGGCTATACGATCAACATCCTCACCCTGTTCGGGCTGGTGCTGGCGATCGGCGTCGTGGTCGACGACTGCATCGTCGTGGTGGAGCGCGTGCAGTTCCTGATCGAAACCCGCGGGCTCAACTCGAAGGAGGCGACGATCCAGGCGATGAAGGACGTCACCTCGGCCGTCATCGCGACGACGCTGGTGCTGCTCGGCATCTTCGTGCCCGTCGGTTTCATGAGCGGAATCACCGGGCGCATCTACCAGCAGTTCTCGATCACGCTGTCGGCGGCGGTCTGCTTCTCGACCGTGTGCGCGCTGACGCTGGCGCCGGCGCTCTGCTCGTTGCTCCTGCATGAGGCGCGGCCGTTCAAGCACGGCCCGTTCGCGTGGTTCAACTGGGCGGTGAACGCCTTCAAGGGCTTCTTCATTCGCTGCGCTAAATGGCTCGCAAGCCGCATCTTCCTGGCGCTGGCGCTGCTGGTGATGACGGTGCTGCTGACGATTGACAGCTTCATGTCTTCGCAGACTTCCTTCCTGCCCGACGAAGACCAGCGGGTCGTGTTCATCTCGTCGGAAATGCCCGAAGGCGTCACCCGCGACCGCACGCGCGACGTTTCGCTGCGGGCGGTGGAGATCCTCCGGCAGATTCCCGAGATCCGGAACGTGCTGACGATTACCGGCTGGGGCATGATCGGCGGGCAGGGCGAGAACCAGACGACGATGATCGTCGACTTGCAGCCCTGGCACGAGCGGACCCGGCCCGAGCAGCATGCGCTGCGGCTGATCGACACGATCCAGCAGCGGCTGCAGGCGGTGCCGGAACCCAAGTGGACGGTGTTCGCGCCGCCGGCGATTCCGGGCGTCGGGCTCGTGAACGGCATTTCGTTCAATTTGCAGGACAAGGGCACCGCCGATCCGATGCGTCTCAACGAGGAGACCAAGAAGATCCTGCGCAAGCTCAATGCGATGCCGGGGGTGATGGCGGCCTTTACCGGCTTCAACGCCGAGACCCCGCATCTTCGGTTCCTGCTCGACCGGGTGAAGGCCGAAATGCTCAAGGTGCCGGTGGCCACGGTCTATGCGACGCTCCAGAACTATCTGGGCTCGCGTTATGTCAATGACGTCAACCTGGGCACGCAGGTGAACCGCGTGACCGTGCAGGCCGACTGGGACGGCCGCGCGTCGGCCGAGGCGGTGGAGCGGCTCTATGTCCGCAGCGATACCGGCGCGATGGTGCCGATCGGTTCGCTCGGCACCATCATCCGCGAACTCGGCCCGCGGACGGTCTTCACGCGCGACAAATACGTCGCCTCCGCCATTCAGGTGCTGCCGACACCCGGCGTCGCGACGGGGCAGCTGATGAACGACGTCGAGCAGTTGTTGCAGCAGGAGCTGCCGGCCGATTACGGCTTTGACTGGGTCAACCTCTCGTTCCAGGAGAAGCGCAACGAAGGCACGGCCGCGCCGCTGATTGCGCTGGCGATTCTCTTCGGCTATCTCTTCCTGGTGGCGCAGTACGAAAGCTGGACGATTCCGCTGCCGGTGATGCTGTCGATCTTCGTGGCGGTCTGGGGCGCGCTGACGGGGCTCAAGTGGTGGGGCATCTTCGCCACCGGCCAGCCCTATCCGATGTCGATCTACGCGCAACTCGGGCTGGTGCTGCTGATCGGTCTCGCTTCCAAGAACGCGATTCTCATCGTCGAGTTCGCCAAGGACAAGCACGAAGGCGAGGGGCTGTCGATCGTCGAGTCGGCGGGGCTGGCGGCCGGCGAACGGTTGCGGGCGCTCCTGATGACGGCGCTGACGACGCTCCTGGGCACGCTGCCGATGATGATCGCCAGCGGCGCCGGCGCTTCGAGCCGCAATCATCTCGGTACGACCGAGTTCTTTGGAATGCTCTTTTCGGTGGTTTTTGGTATACTGCTGGTGCCAGGCCTGTATGCGCTTTTCCAGACTTGGCGCGAGCACGCCAAGCGGTTCTTCGCCTACTTGGCGGCGCTGGGTGCCCGTCGTCGTCAGTTGAATAGTCGTTCGTAATGGAAATGGAAGAAAAAATGCACGGTTTCGAGGTGAGAAATTGGGGTTGGGTCGCGTTGGCGGCCGTGGTGGGGTGTTCGTCGATTCCTTCGGTGGGGCCCGATTATGAGATGCCGGAGCCGGCGGCGATCGAGGCGGCGTTGCCAGATGCGGGGCTGCCGACCACCAACTTGACGGCGACGAGCGAATATGCGCCGGCGGCATCCAATGCCGACAGTCGGGTGGTCATCACCGACGACGAGCTGCGACTTTGGTGGAAGCGGTTTAACGACCCGATTCTGACGGAGCTGGTTGAAGGCGGCATTTCCAACAACGTCGGCTATCGGATGGCGCAGCAGCGGCTGGAGGCGGCGAATTACGAATTGCTCGGCTCCTACGCGGCGTTTTTGCCGAAGTTCGGCGTGAACGGCAACTGGACGCGCTCCTGGTACAACGGCCATACCAGTTCCGGCAGCGGCAAGAATCCTACCGGCAACAATTCCAACCTTGGCGGGCTGCTCTTGGACGGCAAGTGGGAGATCGACATCTTCGGCGGCAGTCGGCGGGCGACGGAGGCGGCGCTGGCGCAGGCCGAGGCGGCGGGCTGGACGGTGGCCGACGCCTGGGTGTCGCTGACGACGCAGATCGGCGTCAACTACATCAACCTGCGCACGACGCAGGACCTTATCGAGGTGGCGCGCACCAACCTGACGTTGCAGTCGGAGACTTACGAGATCTTGAAGTCGCGGCTCGATTCCGGCATCGGCGACGAACTGGCGGTCAACCAGTGCGCCTACATCGTCGGGCAGACGCGCGCCAAGATTCCGCAGCTGCTGGCGCAGGAGGAGGCGCTGAAGAACCAGCTCGCGATCCTCGCCGGGGTGATGCCGGGCGCGTTGCACGCGCAGCTGCAGCCGCTCGCGAATCGCCGTGACTGGATGCTGGCGCCGCAGCAGGTCGCGCAGCTGGAGCTTAACTGGCTGCGCAGCCGTCCCGATGTGGAAATCGCCGAGCGTCAGCTCGCCGCCCGCACTGCGCAGATCGGCATTGCCAAGTCGCAGTGGTTCCCGAAGCTGTTCATCAACGGTTCGGTCGGCTGGCAGGCGCGCGAAAAACTCAGTTTCTTCAACTACGAGTCGTTCCTCGCCTCGCTGGGGCCGTCGGCCAGCTGGCCGATTTTCCAGGGCGGGGCGATTTACGCCAACGTCAAGGCGACCGAGGCGCGGATGCGCGAGGCGGCGTTGCAGTACGAGCTCGCCGTCGCCAACGCCTACGGCGACATCCGCAACTGCTACTCGGAGTATTCGCAGGAATATCATCGCTACGAATCGCTCAAGACGGCAGTCAAGGCGGCGACGGATGCGGTGGTGATTTCCCAAGACCTTTATCAGAACGGGCTTAAGGACTTCAACAATGTTCTGGACGCGCAGCGCAGCCGCCTGCAGCTGGAGGAGGCGTTCACCGTTTCCCGCGGCACTATTTCCTGTGATCTGATCGCGCTTTACCGGTCGCTGGGCGGCGGTCTGGCCAGTGCGGATGAAGGAGCGACGGGCGATGACCAGTAACGACGAATATGTCATTCAGCTCCTGACGGAGCGCGGGTATCTTACGGCCGAGCAGGTCGAAAACGCCTCGCAGTCGATGCGGGCCGAGAACGAGACTACGCTGGACGTGCTGGTGGCCGGCGGCGCGATCGGTCAGGACGAGGTGCTGGGAACGATCGCCGATCAGTTCGGGCTCAAGTACTGCCACATCAACGCCGAGGCGATCGACCCGTCCGTAGTCGAGACCATCACCTCGGAAATCGCCCACAAGTACGGGGTGGTGCCGGTGGTGGCGAGCGACGATTCGGTTACGGTCGCGCTTTCGGATCCGATGGGCTACGACGCCATCGACTCGCTGCGCTATGTGCTGACCGGGAAGGACGTCGAGGCGGTGCTGTGCCCGCTCGACGAAGTCCGCACCGCCATGCTCAAGCTCTATCCCGCCGGCGAAGACGCGGAGGTCTCCACGCGCGACGAGGAGGGGCTTGACGACAATGCCGGCGGCGACGACGGCGCGGTCATCAAGCTCGCCAACATGATCATCACGACGGCCATCAAGATGAAGGCGTCGGATATCCATATCGAGCCGATGGAGAAGGAGTTCCGCATCCGCTATCGCATCGACGGCGCGCTCCGGAAGATGGATTCGCCGCCGAAGCGGCTGCAGGGCGCCATCATTTCGCGTTTCAAGATCATGTCGAAGATGAAGATCTCCGAGAAGCGCTCGCCGCAGGACGGCCGCATCCAGATTTCCGTCGGCGGCAAGGATCTCGACCTCCGCGTGAACTCGGTGCCGACGAACCACGGCGAATCGATCGTCATGCGTATTCTCGACAAGTCCAACCTGTCGCTGGGCCTGCCGCAGCTCGGCTTCCTCTCCGACGACCAGACCACGTTCGAGCGGCTCATCAAGCTGCCGGACGGCGTGGTGCTGGTGACGGGGCCGACCGGTTCGGGCAAGACCACTACGCTTTACGCCTGTCTCGGTCAGATCAACACGCCCGACAAGAAGCTGATCACCGTCGAAGACCCGGTCGAATACCAGATGAGCGGCATCAACCAGGTGCAGGTGAACAAGGATGTCGGGCTCGACTTCTCGGCGGCGCTCCGTTCGATCCTCCGGCAGGCGCCGAACATCGTGATGATCGGCGAAATCCGCGACGCGGAAACGGCCGACATCGCCATGGAGGCGGCGCTTACCGGACACCTGGTGTTCTCGACGCTGCATACCAATGACGCGCCGTCGGCGGTCACGCGTCTTCTGGATATCGGCGTCAAGCCGTTCCTGGTCGCTTCGGCGTTGCGGGCGGCGATGGCGCAGCGGCTGGTGCGCGCGATTTGCGAGAAGTGCAAGGAGAGCTACACGCCGACCGAGCGCGAAATCAAGATGCTCACCGGGCTCGCTTCGGGCACGAAGGCGCAGATTCCCGAGCGCATGTATCACGGCGCCGGTTGCGACAAGTGCGGCAAGAGCGGCTACAAGGGCCGTAAGGGAATCTTCGAGATCTTCAAGGTCGACGACACCATTCAGCGGCTGATCTTCGGCCATGCGCCGGCGACGCTCCTGCGGCAGCGTGCCCGCGAGATGGGCATGCGGACGTTGCGTGAAGACGGCATGCTGAAGGTGGCTTCGGGCATGACCTCGCTGGCCGAGGTGCTGCGGGTCACCATGGGCGACGCCGACTAGAACTGGGCTGCTGATGGACATTCATATCGGCGATCTCCTGCAGGTGACCATTGACGAAGGGGCTTCGGACCTTCATATCCGTTCGCAGCTGCCGCCGAAGCTGCGCGTGCACGGCGAGCTGCTGCCGATAGCCGACGAGCCGCTGACCGACGACGAAGCCAGGGAACTGGTGCGGGAACTGGTGGCGAGCGCCTCCAAGCCGGGTAAGCTCGACGAGCTCGAGCAGAACGGCGGCGCCGACTTTGCGCTGGCGCATGCCGACGGCACCCGTTTCCGCGTGTCGGTCTTCAAGGAGCGCCAGCGCTATGCCGCCGTCCTCCGGCAGATTCCGAACCAGCTGATGACGATGGCGCAGCTGGGGCTGCCGTCGGTCGTGAAGGAGCTTTTGTTCAAGCCGCGCGGGCTGATTCTGGTTACCGGGCCCACGGGTTCGGGCAAGTCGACGACGCTGGCGTCGATGATCAACGTGATCAACCGCGAGCGCAACGTCCACATCATCACCATCGAGGACCCGATCGAGTTCTACCACGCCTCGCAGAATTCGCTGGTTACGCAGCGGGAAGTGGGCGAAGACGTCCCCAGTTTCGCCGAGGCGATCCGGCGGGCGCTCCGGCAGGATCCGGACGTGATTCTGGTCGGCGAAATGCGCGACTTGGAGACGATCGCCGCCGCGATCACGGCGGCGGAAACTGGGCATCTCGTCTTCGGCACGCTGCATACGACTGGCGCGGCGGAGACGATCGACCGCATTGTCGATGCGTTCCCGACCGACCAGCAATCGCAGATCCGCACGCAGCTGGCGGCCAGCCTGCAGGCGGTGATTTCGCAGATTCTGCTGCCGAAGCTGGATGAAAGCGGGCTGGCGCATGGGCGGGTGGCGGCGTTCGAGATCATGACGACGACCGATGCGATTCGCTCGCGCATCCGCGACAACAAGACGAACATGATCCGCTCCGACATGCAGACGGGGGCCAAGTTCGGCATGCAGACGCTGGATTCCCACCTGACGCAGCTCTTCAAGTCGGGGCTCATCAGCTATGAGAATCTGATTGTCAAATCCCAGGATCCGGATTCGATTGTCGCCAAGCTCAAGGAAGAGGGCTACGGCAGCCGTCAGTAGAATCCCGTTCAGGAAAGGAGTCGCTAGCCATGAGTTGGTTGTCGGTGTTGGGGGCGGTGTTGCTGGTTAACGGCGGTTTTGACCATGCCGAGCCGGCGGAAAGGTGGAATTTGCCGAACGGCTGGCGGATTGCCGTCGGGGAAGGGCGCAACGGCTCCAATGCGCTGGAATGGAAGAATGACGATCCGGAACATTATACCTTTCCGGTGCAGAACATTCCGGTGGAGCCGTTTGCGGTCTATCGGTTCAAGGGCCGCGCCAAAATCATGGAGGGGAAGGACCTCAAGCCGCGGATCGCGATTGACTTCAGCGACGCGAACGGCAAATATCTCGGGTCCTGTCAGGCCTATCCGACGGTCGACAACGATCCCAACGCCAACGGCTGGGTCACTTATTACGGCGTTTCTCGCGCGCTGCCAGCCGAGGTTGCGAGCGGCCATTTCCTCTGCTACTTGCACAAGCCGTCGGTCGGGCGGGTGCTGTTTGACGATTTCGAGCTGGAGCTGATGCCGGAAAAGCCGCTTGACCGCGTTTACTCTTCGGCCTATCGGGATCAGTTTTCCGACGCCGACGGCGACTTGCGCATTCTCGCCTCGCTGCGGCTCAACACCTTGCGCCGGCCGCTGTCGGCCTATGCCTGCGAGTTCGAATATCCAGGCAGCGACGGCAAGCTGCAGGTCGTCCAGGCGCCGAAGCTGAAAGTCGATCAGGCGGAAATTCGCCTGCCGACCACCGCTTTTGCCGTGGGCAAGACCACGGTCAAGGCGCGGGTGTCGGTCGACGGCCGGCCGGTCGGCGAAGCGCAGCTGGAGCTGGTCAAGACCCGCGAACCGTTGAAGCGCCGGTCGTACATCGACCGCGGCGGGCGGCTGGTGGTCGACGGCAAGCGCGTGTTTCCCCTCGGCTTCTACACTTATCAGCCCACGGAGCAGACGGCGCAGGACTGGCGCGGAACGCCGTTCAACTTCTGCGTGCAGTACGGCCGGGTCACTTCGGACGACCTTGACGCCTGGCAGCGGCTGGGGATCCTGGTGGCGCCGGATGTCCGGCAGCTGATCTACGGCTACAACTACGGCACCCGGAGCCGGTGCGCGACGCGCGCGGAGTCGCTGGCGGCGGTCAAGGAGATCGTGGCGAAGCTTGGCGCCCATCCCGCCCTGGCCGCCTGGTATATCGTCGACGAGGTTCCGGAATCGCTGATGGAGAATGTGGCCGACGTCAACCGGATGTTCCGCGAGCTCGATTCCGATCATCCTACCTATGCCGTCACCGACAAGCCCTATGACACGCGGGCGCTGATGCCGTGCGCCGACGTCTTCGGCATGGATCCGTATCCGATCGGCGGCTGGAAGCGCGACCTTACGATCTGTTCGGGCTGGGGCTATCAGTGCCGCGAAGGCATGTTCGACCTTAAGCCGATGTGGCATGTGCCGCAGACATTCAACTGGTCCTGGTACCGTAAGGAGCAAGTCAATGATCCGGCGGTGCGGATGCCGACGGCGGCGGAAATGGCGAACATGACCTGGCAGGGCATTGCGGCCGGTGCCAACGGCATTTGCAATTATGGCTATCACAGTCTGCGGCGCAATCTTCCCGAGGCGGAATTCGCCCAGCGGTGGGCGGAGATCGTGGGCATCGCGCGGGAAATCCGTCAGGTCGAAGCGGTGCTGCTTGACGAAGACGTGCCGCTTAGGCAGGACAAGCAGCCGGAAACGCTGGCGGTGCGCGTTTTTCGCCATCAGGGCGAAATCTATCTGCTGGTGGTCAATCGCACCGACCGCCCGGTCACGGAGTCGCTGCCGTTGCCGCGCGAATACGCGGCGCTGGAGTTCCTGCTCGGCGCCGGCCCGCGGCTTAACGGCAAGGAGCTCGCGGTGGAGCTGGCGCCGCTCGGATACGCCTTCTTGAAGCTGAAGGACAAGTAGTTGCGGCGCGAGGCCTATCTGCTGGCCGGACCGACGGCTTCCGGCAAAAGCGCGATTGCCGCCGAATTGGCCCGCGAACTTGGCGCGTGGATTCTTTCCGCCGATTCAATGCTCGTCTACCGGGGCATGGACATCGGCACGGCCAAGCCGTCGTTGGCGGAGCGCGAGGAGTTTCACATGGGCGGCGTTGACTTGGTGACGCCGGCCGAGGAGTTTTCGAGCGGCAAGTGGCTGGCGGCGGCGGCGGCCTGGGCGAAGACCGTGCCGCCGGATCGGCCGATGGTCATCGTCGGCGGCACCGGGCTTTATTTTTCGGCGCTGTTGCGCGGGCTGGACCGCAAGTGGGAGTTGCCGCCGCCGGCGTATCCGGTGATTGCCATCGACCGGGAGCTGGTGCGTTCGCGCATTGCCGCGCGGCTGGATGAAATGTTCATGGCGGGGCTGGAGGCGGAGAAGGCGCATCTGCATGCCGAGTATCCGGTCTGGTCCCAGACGGCGGCGCTGGCGATCGGCTACCGTCCTGGCGACGACCAGGAGCGCATCCGCATCCGCACCTGTCAGCTGGCCAAGCGCCAGGACACTTGGTTTCGTCATCAGGCGACGCCGATTTACGTGGAGCCGACCGTCGCGGCCGTGCGCGAGTGCTGGCGGACTCGCGGTCCGTGGCAAGTCGAGTTCCAGGAGGAACATTCGGCATGAGGGGCGTTCGCGCAGGGGGCGTCAGGCATTGGGCGGGTCGGTGCCGGATTCTGGTGGCGCTGGTCGCGCTGGCGCTTTCGGCGGGCGCGCAGACGTTGCAGGAACGGATTGACGCCTGCGCGGCGGCGGGCGGCGGACGGGTGACGGTCGCCGCTGGCGACTGGAAGACGGGACCGCTGCATTTGCGGAGCAATGTGGAGTTGCATCTGGAAGCTGGCGCCCGACTTGTCTTTTCGGGAAATCCTGACGATTACCGCCCGCTGGTTCGGTCTAGCTTCGCGGGCATCGAATGCATGGCGCTCTCGCCGCTGATTTATGCCCGCGGCTGCACGAACGTCGCCGTGACCGGGAAGGGCGTCATCGCCCCGGAAATGGAGACCTGGCGCGTCTGGTTCGACCGGAACACCCCGGAAATGTTCGCGGCCATGGGCAAGCTCTACGAATGGGGCGAGTCGGACGAGCCGGTCGAAAACCGCCGCGTTGCCGATCTGCCGGGGGCGCGCTTTCGCCCGTGCGGGATCGAGTTCGAGCGCTGTCGCAACGTGCGGCTGGAGGACTTTAAGGTGCGGGAGAGCCCGCTGTGGACGATTCACCTCCGTCTTTGCGAGCAGGTGACGGTTCGGGGTCTGGACCTGGAGGCGCGCGGGCACAATAATGACGGAATCGACGTGGACGCCTGCCGGCAGGTCCGCATCCGCGACTGCACGTTCTTCCAGGGCGACGACGGCATTGTTATCAAGTCGGGCCGCGATCGCGACGGTCGGCGCGTGGGCGTTCCCTGCGAGGACGTGGAAATCCGGAACTGCACGATGCGCGGCGGCTTCACCTTGCTGGCGGTCGGCAGCGAGGTGTCCGGCGGCGTGCGCGACATCCGCATGTACGATTGCCGGGCGACCGGACCGATGTCGACGCTGGTCAAGGTGAAGACCAGCGACCGCAAGGGCGCCTTCGTGGAGAACATTACCGTCTCCAACCTGACGGCCGGCATTTTGAGCGGACCGGTCGTGCAGCTCGCGACCGACGTCGACTATCAGTGGCGGAAGTATCCGGCGCGGGAGCGCGTCTGTACGCGCATCGAGAAGCTGGTGGTGGAAGATGTCGCTTGCGACCGCGCCGATGTCGTTTACGACCTGGCGGGCGATGCGCGGCTGCCGGTGCGCGGCGTCGCCTTGCGAAATATTCGGGTGGGCGAGGTTCAGCGCGGCGAAGGGACGGTCGCGAATGTCGAGGCGTTTGCGCAGACCGGTATCGTGACGCGGCGGTCAAGGGAGTATGCGGAAGGCATCGCCGAACTGGCGGCGGCGCTGGCCGTGCCGGTGTTGCCTCCGGCCGAACGGTTTGCCACTTGGACGGCTCTTTACAATCGGCTCTTCGATTTGGATGCGGCTGCGGACGAGGCGTGGCTGGAGCTCGCGACCAGAGCCGACTTCGATGGCCGGCGGCGCGAACTCCGCGAGCGGATGGTCGCCCGGCTCGGCGGCTTCCCGGAGCGAACGCCGCTGAAGCCGCGGGTGACGGGGCGGGTGCGGCGTCAGGGCTATTCGGTCGAGAAAATTCTCTTCGAGAGCCGGCCGGGGGCGTATGTGACGGGCAATCTCTATCTGCCGGAGAGTGCGGCTTTCCGTCCGCCGTATCCGGCGGCCATCGAGCTGTGCGGGCATACGCGCTTGGGGAAGAACCACCCGGACTATCAGCGCGTCGCGGTGCTGTTGGCGAAAAACGGGGTGGCGGTGATGGTCGTAGATCCGCTTGGGCAGGGCGAGCGTCGCCAGTCGGCGGCTGAAGACGCCGATTCGGACGCGCCGGTCCGGAATCATTTGCGCATGGGCGTGAACGCGATGCTGCTGGGGCATGGCTTTGCCGCGTTCGAGCTCTGGGATGCGATGCGGGCCCTTGACTATCTGGACACGCGCTCGGACTTGCGCCATGACGGTTACGGCGCGTTGGGCAATTCGGGCGGCGGGACGCAGAGCGTCATGCTGTCGGCGGTCGACGACCGGGTGAAGGCGACGGCGACGAGCTGTTTTCTCAGTAATTTGCGCGAGCAGACCCTGTGGCGGCTGCTGCCGGATTGCGAACAGCTGATCTTCGGGCAGCTTGCCGACGGATTCGGCCACGCGGCCTATCCGCTGCTCGGGGGGAATCCCGTACTGATGCTGGCGCGGCGCGATGACGTGATTCCCTATTCGGGTACGCGGGCGACGGCAAGGCTGCTGCAGGCGGTCGGTCGGAAAATCGGCCGTCCGACATGGTATCAGCTGACCGATCAGCCGGGACCGCATGGCTATACCGAGCGGAATCTGCGCTCGACGGCAGACTTTCTGGTCCGGCAGTTGCGGGGCGAAGCGGCGGTCTTCGACGAATCTGAGTTCGGCCGGGAGCGGCAGGACTTCGGGCCGACGGAAGAGGCGGCGCTGGTGACGGACTCGGGCAGCGTGCAGACCTTGGCGGGGTTCAAGAGCGTCTATGCCTATCTGCAGGAGGAACTGGAGCTGGCCGAGTCTAGGCGGCGGCCGATGACCGGTGCGGGACGCGCGCGGATGGTGCGCGCGGCGGCGGACATCGACGAATCGCGTCTCGGCCGGCGGACGGTGATTTCCGAATCGTCATTGCGCGACGGCACGCGCATCTTCCGGACCTGCTGTGAGACGGCGGACGGCTACCGGATGCCGGTCGTCGAACTGGTTCCGCCGGGGGCCGAACGCTGGCAGCCGCTGGTGCTGGCCGTCGACGGGCCGCGCACGAATGTCGCGGCGCTGATTCAGGCCAATCGCCAGCGCGCCATCGTCATTCCCGACTTGTGCGCGTGCGGTGAGATCGGCGGGGCGCGCCATCATTATTTCAATCCGCGGGATGACGAGGAGACGGCGAAGATGCTTTACCTCATGGGCTCGTCGCTGGTCGGTCGGCGCACGGGCGAAATCATTGCCCTTGGGAAAGCGGCCCAGCGTCGCTGGGGACGGAACCCGACCGTCGTGACCACGGGAACTTTTGCCATCGCGGCGGCGCATGCGATGGCCGCCGAACCCGGCCTCTTTACGGACTTTGACTTCATGGAGCCGCCGCCGTCGTGGGCGCAGGCGGTCAGAGAGGGCGAATGCTCGGATTACGCCTCGTCGGTCCACGGGGCCTTGCGGAGCTACGACTGGCTCGACCTCGTTCAATGAAAGTTGGAGTCATGGACGGCATTTTCAAGCTCAAGTCGAAGTTCAAGCCGACCGGCGACCAGCCCGAGGCGATCGCGGCGCTTTATGAAGGCCTCAAACGCGGCGACCGGCGGCTGATTCTGCAGGGCGTGACCGGGTCGGGCAAGACCTTTACGATGGCCAATCTGATCGCCAAATGGAACCGGCCGACTTTGATCCTTTCGCACAACAAGACGCTGGCGGCCCAGCTCTTTGCGGAGCTCAAGGAGTTCTTCCCCGAAAACGCCGTCGAATATTTCATTTCCTACTACGATTACTATCAGCCCGAAGCCTACATCCCCCAGACCGACACCTATATCGAAAAGGACGCCTCCATCAACGAGGAGATCGAACGCTATCGGCTGGCGGCCACCAACGCGCTGATCGCGCGGCGCGACGTGATCGTGGTCGCTTCGGTGAGCTGCATCTACGGTCTCGGTGAAAGCGACGAATACCGGGACTTGGCGATTCGCATTGCCGTCGGGGACCGCACCGGCCGCGGCGGGCTTATTTCGCGGCTGGTGGAGGCGCAGTATGTCCGCAACGACTTCGAGTTCGCCCCCGGCACCTTCCGGGTGCGCGGCGATACGGTCGATGTCTTCCCGGCCTATGAGACGCAGGCGATTCGCGTGGAGTTCTTCGGCGAGGAGGTCGATTCGCTACGAATGCTCGATCCGCTGACCGGCAAGTGCGGCGTGACGATGCCGGCGGTGGTGGTGACGCCGGCCAAGCAGTTCGTGATGGGCAAGGACAAGTTCGCCGCCGCCTTCGCGCGCATCGAAGCCGAGCTGAAGGAGCGGCTGGCGTATTTCGCCTCGAAGGGGAAGCTACTGGAGGCGCAGCGGCTGCGGGAGCGGACCGAATATGACATCGAGATGATGCGCGAGCTCGGCTATTGCAACGGCATCGAAAACTACTCGCGGCCGCTTTCGGGCCGCGCCCCCGGTTCTGCGCCGGAATGCCTGATGGACTATTTCCCCGACGATTTCCTCACCATCATCGACGAAAGCCATGTCTCGGTGCCGCAGATCCGGGCGATGTACAACGGCGACCAGGCGCGCAAGACCAAGCTGGTGGACTTCGGTTTTCGGCTGCCGAGCGCCAAGGACAACCGGCCGCTGACCTTTGACGAGTTCAATGCGAAGACCGGGCCGATTGTCTACTGCAGCGCCACGCCGGGCGATTACGAATATTCTCAGGCCGAGACCGTGGTCGAGCAGGTGATCCGGCCGACCGGGCTCTTGGATCCGGAAATCGAGCTTCGTCCGCTCGAAAATCAGATCGACAATCTTATCGGCGAGATCCGGCAGGTCGTCGCCGGCGGCGATCGGGTGTTCGTGACCACCTTGACCAAGCGCTCGTCCGAAGACCTGACCGACTACTTGCGCGAGACCGGCATTCGGGTGGAGTATTTGCATTCCGACATCGACGCCATCGAGCGGGTGGCGATCTTGCAGCGGTTGCGCCGGGGGGAATTCGACGTGCTGGTGGGCATCAACCTGCTGCGCGAAGGGCTGGACCTGCCGGAAGTCGCGTTGGTGGCGATTCTCGACGCCGACAAGGAAGGGTTCCTGAGGTCCACGACTTCGCTGGTGCAGACGGCAGGTCGGACGGCGCGGCATGAGCATGGGCGCGTCATTTTGTACGCCGACCACCAGACGGATGCGATCCGGGACCTTTTGAGGATCACGAAGGGGCATCGTGAGCAGCAGCTCGCCTACAATGCCGAGCATGGCATCGTGCCGCACTCGGTCAAGCGGGCGATCAACGAGTCGGCGTATCTCTTCAAGGCCGGCAAGAACAATTCGGCGCTTATGCCGGTCAAGCCGGCGGCCGACGGCGCCGAGCTGCTGGAAGAGCTTACGCGCGACATGCTCGAAGCGGCGGACAACCTGGAGTTCGAGCGCGCCGCCTATCTGCGCGATCAGATCGCCGACCTGAAGCGGCGGAAGGCGAAAGTGAAATGAAAGCTGCTTGATTCGGATGTGTTATAATGTGGTGAGCATGAAGTTGGGCGGATACAAATGGTGGCTGCTGGCGTTTCTGTTCGTGACCTTCTTTCTCGAACAGGGGACGCGGCAGATCTATAATGCGGCTCTGCCCCAGATCAAGCTGGACTTCGAGGCGCTGGGCGTCACCAATACGCAGCTGGGGATGGTCGGCTCCGTGTTCGGCGCCGTCTTCGGCCTGGCGCTGGTCGGATCGGGACTGGCCGCCGACTTCATCGGCCGCAAGCGGACGCTGGTGGTGGGAACGCTTTTGTTTTCGCTGGGTGTCTTCGTGAGCGGGTTCGCCCAGGGGCTGTTCCTGATGGTTGCCTTTTACGGCGTCTTGAACGCGCTCGGACAATGCTGCATCGCGCCGCCGAGCTACTCGCTCATTTCGCAGTATCACGACAACACGACGCGGTCGACGGCGATGAGCATCTTCCAGAGCGCGGTCTATGCCGGCGTCATCATTTCCAGCGTGGCTGCCGGGAAGCTCGCCTCGCTGGGCGAAGGCGGGTGGCGGCATGCGTTCTGGCTTTTCGGCGGTCTCGGCATCGTCTGGGCGGCGGTCATGCAGCTCTTTATGCGGGACACGCCGCAGGTTGGCGCGGACCGCGGGGAGCAGGCGTCGATCCGCGAAGGGTTCATGGCCTTGTTCACGAAGCCGACGGCCATTCTGATCGCGCTTGCCTTCGGCATGTTCATGTATGCGAGCTTCGGGTGCCGCAACTGGATGACGCTCTTCATGAAGGATTCCTTCGCGGGCCTGGGACTGGCGACCATCTCGTTCCACTCGGTCTTCTGGATGTGCCTCGGGGCGCTGCTGGGGTGTCTGGCGACGGCGCGGCTCATTGATCGCTTCGGGGTGGGGCGTCCGCGCATCCGGCTGGATGTCTCGGCCGTGGGGTTCCTGCTGATGGCCGGGCCGATGGTCTGGGTCAGCAAGGCGACGAGCCTTGCCGAATGCTGCGTGGCGCTCTTCGTGCTGGGGCTGACGCAGGGCGTGTACGAGGCGGCCCACTATCCGGCGATGTTCGACTGCATTGCGCCGCGTTACCGCAGCGTGACGACCGGGCTGACCGGCTGCATGGCGTTCCTGATGGGGTCGCTTTCGCCGATCATCATCGGCTGGATGAGCGAACACCTGTCGATGCGGCTGGGGCTCATGTCCATCGGCGGGTTCTATCTGATGGGCGCGGCGATCCTGCTGCCGGCGCAGCTTTGGTTCTTCAAAAAGGATTGGATTGGAAATGAAAAGGCTTAAGACGCTTTTTTACGGACTTACCCACGAGCATGCGTTCGGGAAGCTGGAGACGCTCGGCCGGATGGCCGAGGTCTATGAGATCGTTGGCGTGGTCGACGACCGCGCGACCGCGACCTGTCCGCATTTCGCCGACCATCTAGCAAGCCCGGGCGACTATCCGGTTGTGACGATCGAGGCGGCGCGGACGCTTGAAGGCATTGACGTCGTTTTCGTCGAGACGACGAACGCCGACCTGATGAAGGTGGCGCGGGTCTTTGCCGAACGCGGCGTTCCGATGCACTGCGACAAGCCGTGCGGGGAGTCGCTGGCTGACTACCGCGCCATCGTCGAGACCTGCCGGGCGAAGAACCTGCCGTTCCAGATCGGCTATATGTACCGGGGAAACCCGGCGCTCAAGTTCGCCTGGAACGCGGTCCGCTCGGGCTGGCTGGGCGACGTCACCTTCATCGAGGCAGACATGAACCATAACTACCAGCTGGAGGGCTATGCCGAATACATTTCCTCGTTCAAGGGCGGCATCCTCTACAACCTCGGCTGCCATCTCGTCGACATGGTGCTGCCGATGGTCCGCGGCAAGCTCCTCTCGGCCCAGCCGCTGCTCGGCGACGCGCCCGGCGATCCGCCCGGCAGCCGCACCGACGGGGCGGCGATTCTCGCTTTCGAAGGCACGCGGGTGCTGATTCGCACTTCGTCGCACCAGCCCGGCGGCATTCTCTGCCGGCGGTTGCGCGTGGACGGCACGAACGGGACGCTGGAGATCCGCCCGATCGAGCGCTTTGACGGGCAGAACCTCACCCTAGAAATGACGCTCGGTCAGCCGGCGGGCGGCTATGGCGCCGGCCGCACCGTCGTGGACTTCGGCGTGCTGGTCGACCGCTATCGGGACCAGCTGGAGGACTTGGCGCGCATCGTCCGCGGCGACAAGGCAAACGATCAGGACTACGACCGCGACCTGCGGGTGCATGAGACGACGCTGCGCATGTGCGGCATCGATTGCTGAACGGATGGAGAAGGAAGGAGACATGAGATGAAGAACCGGAGTATCTTGTTTACCGAACTTAACGTGGCGAAACTGCTGGAGGTTCCGATGCCGACGCCGGCGGCGGGCGAGGTGCTCGTCCGGCTGGTGCGCTCGACGATTTCCAGCGGCACCGAACGGGCCAATGTAATCGGCGTTCCCGACAATGCGACGAGCATCTATCAGGACGGTCCCGACGACCAGGTCACCTGGCCACGGCGGGCCGGCTACAGTTCGACGGGTGTCGTCGAGGCGATCGGCGCCGGCGTGAAGACCGTGGCGGCCGGCGACCGGGTCGCGATGAGCTGGACGACGCATCAGCATTTCGTCTGCCTGCCCGAGCGGCGGGTTTACCGGCTGCCGGAATCGGTGTCGTTCGAGCACGGGGCGCTCACGCATATCTCGACGTTTCCGATGGCGGCGATTCGCAAGTGCCGGCTGGAGGTCGGCGAGTCGGCGCTCGTCATGGGCCAGGGCGTGCTTGGCCAGCTGGCGGTGATGCTGCTCAAGGCGGCGGGGGCGGTGCCGGTCATCGCGGCGGATCCCGTTCCCGAGAAGCGGGTCCGGGCGCTGGAGTTGGGCGCGGACTACGCGTTCGACCCGCTGGCGAAGGACTTCGCCGAGCAGGTTCGGGCGGTTACGGCGACCGGTCGTCAGGTGCAGGAGGGCCGGGTCGCCGATGCGGGCGCGAAGGTCGTCATTGAGGTGACCGGCAACGGCGGCGCGCTCAATATGGCGTTGGATGCCATTGCGCCGTATGGGCGGCTGGCGCTGCTGGGCTGCACCCGCGATTCGGACTTCACCATTAACTATTACCGCAAGGTGCATGGCCGCGGGGTGACGCTCGTGGGCGCACACACGAATGCGCGGCCGGACGTCGAATCGGCGAACGGCTGGTGGACGACGCGCGACGATGCGCAGGCGTTCCTGAAGCTGCTGGATTTCGGGCGCATTTCCCTCGACGGTTTTGTCGCCGAGGTCCATCGGCCGGAGGAGTGCGGCGAAATCTACGCCCGGCTCGCGCAAGGCGGCGCGTTTCCGGTTGTGCAGTTCGATTGGGTGGATTAAATGAGTGCCATGGTGCGTTTTCGCCAGGTCCTGTCGCTGGCGCTGGCATTGGTCGGCGCGGGCATCGGGGTCGCGCACGGCGAACCCGTTTACGGCGATGGCGTCATTTCCGCCTGCAACCGGAACGCGGGCATTGACCAGGCGGTGGACCGCATGTGCAGCGAAGCGCGGTTTGCGCACGGGCTGACTCCAAGCCACATCGACTATTCCTTTAATGCCACCCGTGACGGGGTGGAGCTGGTCGAGGTGTTTTTCCCGGTGTGGAACTCCGGGCACCACGAAGCTGCCGTCAAGCTTCTGGATACGGCTATCGCGATTGTCAATGCGTCGACGGGGCTGCAGAAACGCGGGGCGATGGTCTTGGTCGAAGACCTGAGCAGCCGGGCGAAAGCCGGCGAACTCCCGACGCGGTTTCAAGAGTCGGATTATGACGGCTCCCGGGGGTGCTTGTCTTGTTTTGTCACTCAGCCGATATGGGACGCCTGCAATGGCAATGCTGACGCCATCGCGAATCGTTTTGCGGCTTTAGGCGCTTCCTTTGACGCCCGGCGCGGCGCCCTTGAGCGGGTGGCCGCCACGGAGGCGTCCATTGCGCGGATGAATGCCGAAATCGACTTCTCCAAGCGCACGCACGGCAGGACGTTCGACCCGACGCGGCGGCCGAGCGAAGATTCCGGATATCGCGATGCTTGGGATGACTGCAACCGCATCTACGAAATCTTCAAGCCCACCACGGCTTCGCGTTCCTCGTCAACGACCGTTGAGTTCCGTTCGACTTCGGGCTCCTCGGCCTATGCTTCCGGCGCGTCATCGTCCGGCGTCGCCGCGTCGTCAGCTCCGGCGGCAACTCCGCCGCGGAAAGTCGAGCCGAAGAAAGATTGGTACTGGGACGGCGACCGCACGACCGTTGCCGAGTTTACGGCCGGGAAACTGGGGGCGCATATCTGGAAATTCGCCAAGAAACTGGAGCCGCCGCCGGCCATACCGGCGGAGATCGAATCGGCAGTTCAATCGGGTGATATCAGCGGGTTCGTCGCCTCGGTGCTGCCGCGGTTCGCCCGGCTAGAGGAAGCGAAACCGGCCCGGCACGACTGCTATCTGGCGATGCTGGCGGCGGGACGGGCCCCGAGGCTGGTGGACGAGCCTTATATCCGGGTGCTTGCCGATCTGGCCGATCTTCTCAGTTGTGGTTATCAGTCGCTGGCGGAAGATTCCGCCGTCGCGCATCATGAAAAGCCTAAGTTGAGCCAAGCGGCGAAGGAGTTCCGTTCGCTCGCGGTCTTCTTCGGCCATCCGTCGTCGCTTCGCGCTTATTTGTTGGATCGTTATGATTATGCGTATCAAAATCGACTGGATCGCGATATTATCGGCGACGAGATCGAAAATGTTGGGGCAGCCTATATGCGGATCGTCGACAAATGGCTTGAAAGCGCACGTGGGAACAATCGTTCGGAATTTGCAAAATTCTGCGGCATCAAGTGCTATTTTGATTCGGCTAAGTCCAGCAAGGCCGATCAATATCGGGAGCGTCAACTGCATAATATGGAGAAACTCGTCGATGCGTTCCTGGCCGGTTCGGTCCCGCTTGCTGTGCTTGAGGATCCGGATGCGTATATCCGGCGGTGCACGGACATCTTGATTGGGCAGTCGGGTTTTACCAAGGATCCGGCGCGCGCCCGTTCGCTTTTTAGCAAGGTGAAGGATCGGGAGCGTCCGGGCGCGTTGCATTTCCTGGCGATGGATGGCGAGGTCGCTGCGCAGCTCAAGTTGGCGGAAGCGCAGTGGAAAGGCAGCGAGGATATTCCGCAGGATCATGCTTCCGCCGAATATTGGTTTCGGGCGGCGGCCCGGCAGGGCGACGCGACGGCCGTTCGGCGCTTGGCTGAAATCGAAGTTCAGATCCAGGCGGAAAAGGAGGCGGCGCGTCGTCGCGCCGAGGAAGCGGCGCGAATTGCCGCGGAAAAGGCACGCCAGGAGGCGGAACGCCGGCGGATTGAGGAAGAAAAGCGACGCCTGGCCGAGGCAAAGGCGCGAGCGGAAGCAGAACGCGAACGGCGTTTCGTCGAGTCGGTTTGTGAGAATGCGGTTGGCGTTCAGCTGGCCCTGCTTCGGCAGCAGGAGCAGCAGACCTTTGCGATGGCGACGGTCGTCGATCTCCCGCCCGGTGAGGTTACGGACGAACAGCTGCCGGAGCGTCAGGGGCTGGTGCTGCGGCTGACGGCGGGGACATACAGCTTTCGCAAGGTCCGGCTGTGGCCACCGGTTCGTATCCGGGGCGCCGGCGTGGGCAAGACGGTGATCATCGGGGAAATAGAATTGCATAGCGAACCGGTGCGGGCCGACGGCAAGCGGCCGGTCATCTCCGTTTCCGGCGTTGACTTTCGTCCTTATGAGGAGGATCGGCCGGAGAATTTTGAAGGTTTTTGGCGATCCTTCGGTCGCGCTTGCGGGATCGGAAGCGACGTCGTGCCCACGCGTAACTACCTTTCCGTGCGTTCTGGAGAAGCCCTGATGGTGCGGAATTGTCGTTTCGAAGGCTATGGATTGCTGGCCGATAGGATAAATGATCGTTTTGCTCAGTCGATACTGGCGGTGGAGGAATGTCAGTTCGAGCATCCGTACGCGAAGATTCAGGAGTCGGCAATCAGGGCGAGCGGGGCAAGGGTCCTCGCGCGCAAGTGCTCGTTTCGGTGCGGTGCGGACGCCGACCGTATTTTTGGGCGACGGGTAATAGTTGAAAAGGGAGGGCGGTCAAGTGAGCCGCTGCCGGCATATTTCTTTGCCGAGGATTGTAAGTTTCGGGTCGTCAATCTGGAGGTTGAGGACAACTCGCGCGTCTGCTTGAAAAATGTCACCTTTAGCGAGGGTGCATCCGCCTCGGTTTCCGCCTCGGCCTCGGCCAAGTGGGCGGACCAGGGACAGGGCTGTCCGAAGGACTGGCTGCTGCCGGAGCATTTCGAGTTCGCCCGCCGGGGCAGCGGCAAGGTCTGGTAGCGTATTAGCTGATGCACCATCAAACGGCGTCGGGAATTTTGATATAATGTTCAACAGATAAAAGGAGATAGATGCCCTTGGCTGGCTTGACTGCCGGACGAAGGGAAAGCGAAGAACCGAAATGACATAACCGGTCGCGGCATCAGAGGCGGCTGGCTTCTCCACGGGGAAACCCGGAGCGAGAGATGCGCGGGGTGCGCAAGCTAACCCGTGCAACGTACGCGAATCAGCGTATTGCGCTTTATAGGAAACTTCGCCAAAGATTCTAATACCAAAGCGGAATGCGATGATCGCGCTACGTAGGCAACTACGTGGCGTGTTTCATCATTCATGTTTTGGTATGGGTGTTTGGCGACACCTCCTGTAAGGCGTGGGTGATTGGAACACGCCACTCCTTTTTTCTGCATCGAGAAGTGACCGTGTGAGGTGACAATGCAGAGAAGAGTGAGAGAACGTAGATGGATTGCGATAATTGCGCAAATATGACAGGGGGGGGGGTAATTTGAAGAAATTACCTCCAAAGAAAGGTCGAGGATCGGTCGTGAAGCGCACTGCCGCGAAGAAGCCCCTGCCGCTTGTCGGCCCGATCACGTATTATCTGCCGATCAAGAACGGGCGTCCCTGCAAGGCCGGGCTGACGGGCGAACGGCGGCTCATCACGCAGGCGGAGATTCGTGTCGTGCGCGGCGAGTTTGCGGGGATGGATCGCTTTTACGCCGCGATTCGCAAGGACGGTCCAAACTTCCTGACTGCCGCCGGTACCGCGCTCTTTGGTGCGGTGGGGTCGAATGATCCGTTCCTCTTCGATGCGATCATCAGGGACATCGCCGACTATCCCTCACGTTACGGAACGCCCGAGGCGAAGCTTGCGGTCGAGATCGTGATGGTGTGGGTGCGGCATTTCCTTCGCGCCCCGATGCAGTGTCCGCCGTGGCTTGAGCACCTTGACCTTTCGTATCTTCCCGGCGAATGGCGGCGTCAGGCGGCGTATCTCGCCGTCAACTGCCTGAACAGGAAAGGGGAGAACAAGGCCGCGGCGGTTTTGGCGGATTCGCTTCTCAACCTCGAAGCGGAGAAGGCGGTGAAGTCGTCGGCCGCTGACATCTATTTGAAAATGGCGAAGGCGACGATCTGCCGCGACGAGGGGCGTCTGGATGAGGCGGAGAGGTGGTGCCGCGCCGTGGTGGAGTCCGCGAAGCCGCTGGGGATCGTCCTTCCGTTCCTCGGCGTGGTGATGGGACCGAAGTCGGCGATGGAGCGGGCATTGGCGTCGGACGCGCCGGAACTGCTGGCGAAGGTCAAGAAACTGACGAACGG
Organism: Kiritimatiellia bacterium; assembly: GCA_045598785.1. Lineage (GTDB taxonomy): Bacteria > Verrucomicrobiota > Kiritimatiellia > RFP12 > UBA1067 > UBA1067. The sequence goes on along the minus strand of JAZLMR010000021.1, from coordinate 4,712 downwards.
CTACTTCAGGAATCTCGTGCGCTTCCACAACCGCTACACGGGCGAGAAGGTGTCCGAAGACCTGACGCCGCGCGAGTTCTACCTTGCGCAATGTCTGAAAGGCGGACTCCGTTACAAGGAAGTCGCCGCGCGTCTGGGCGTGTCAGTCGCGAACGTCCACAACCTGGTCGTCGTGGTGTACGAGAAGCTGCACATCCGCACGAACCGCGCCATAGCCGGGAAGGTGTGGTAGCGTATTAGCTGATGCACCATTTCCAGACCGGAACGACGCGGATGCCGTCGATTTCGCGCTCGTCGTCCCAAGTCACGATCATGCCGTCCTTGATGCCGGTTTCGGACATTGCGTCCATCAGCGCGTTCATTTCCCGCGCGAATGTCTGCCTGTCCGACATGTTCCATGTCACCTGAACAAGACGGCGCTTCTGTGTTGCGTTGTCCTGCACGAGGAAATCGACTTCGCCGCCGCATTTCGTCACGTAGTATTCGATCTTGTTGAAGCCCCGACGAAGGGACATGAAAACGAGGTTTTCCAGGAGCCAGCCTTTTTCCTGGTCCATCTTGGCGTTCATTGTGCGGATGAGACCCGTGTCGATGAGATACATCTTGTCGGGATTGACCCGCTTGACCGCCAGCGAGTCGGAGCGGATCGGGACGGGATAGGCCAGATATGCGTCCTTGAAGTAGCCGAGGTAATCGGCAATGCTCTCCCTTCCAGTCGCCACGCCCATTTGCCGGAGTACTCCGACAATGGCGCGGGAGGAGATCTTGCGGGCGAAGTTGTGGAAGAGGTAATCCAACGTGTACCTCAGCGCCTGAATGCTCGGCACCTCGTGCCGCTCGAGCACGTCCCGGTACAGGACTGCATCGACATATCCCTGAAGCATCCCGGCTCGGATTCCCGCGCTGACATGTTGGACGTCGGGAAAGCCGCCGCATTCCAGATACCGAGTCATGGCGTTCCGAAGTGCGCCCCTCTCGCGTTCCGTCCATCCGTCTTTCGGAATCTTGTCCATGATCCCGTTGAACCTGATGAATTCGGGGAAGGAAAGGGGGAATACCTCGATCGGGATGGAACGTCCGCGCATTTCCGTGGCGATCTCCTCGGAAAGCAACTTGGACGAAGAGCCCGTCAGCGAGAGTTGGATTCTGCTGGAATCGACAAGCCGCCTTGCGTAGGTCTCCCATCCTTCAACCGCCTGAAGTTCGTCGAGGAAATACCAGCATTTCTGCTTGGCGCACTCGGGATGCAGTTCGGCGTGGACCTCGTTTATGAGGTGCAGTTCGTCCACCGTCATGTGCTTCAGCCGTTCGTCCTCGAAGTTCAGATGGACGATTCGCCCGAGTTTCACGCCTTCCTCCATCAGCGAGCGCATCCTGAGATAGGTGACAAAGGTCTTGCCAGTTCGCCGCATTCCCTTGACGACCGTTGCGGCACGGAGTTTCTCGCAATAGTACACGTCACGCGGGAGGGCATCCGCAGGAACGCCGTCATCGTAGAATTCGCGTAATATCGCCTTTATTGCCGTCTTCATGTGTTGCGCCCTTCTTTGAGTTGGTGGCTGTAGTGTATCAAACCTTCGAACAGGAGTCAACGAATTGGACTTCGCCGAAGGCCAATATTCTTTCCGTTTGGCTGTTGGCGGTGATCAATATTTAAATCCTGTCCATTGTTTGGCGTTTGCCGCCCCCTACCATTTTGGGGGTCGTTTCGGTAGGTCTTGAGCGGACCGTTTTTTGAGAAAATATCCGCAATCTTTGGGGTGGACTGTCGTCTGCCCTGGGGTTGTGGCATTTGGAAAGGACAAGAAGAGACATGAAAGAAACGATGAAGAAGTTCGGCGCGGGATTGATGGCCGTCGCGCTTTCGTTGGTCGGCGTGAGCGGCATGGCCGATGACGTGCCGCAGCCGACGCAGACCACCGTTACTTCCATCGCCTACACCGGTTCGGGTGTGGCGTCATCCCTCGTCGGCGATTATCTCGACGCCGACCGCAAGTTCGCGGTCGCGAACGCACTGGCCGCCGGTGGCTACGACTATTTCGCCACCGAGTTGGCCGCGCAGAACGCCGCGGGCGAGGGCGGCGCGTACCTTGCGTTCAGCAGCACGGGCGGCGGCTGGGAAGCGAAGACCGCGCCGGTGTACGTCGCGGAAGTGAATGGACAGAAGTACTCCACGCTCGCGGCGGCGTTCGCGGCGGCTGCGGAGCAGACCGGCACGGTGGAGAATCCGGTTGTCATCCAGCTCATGGCCGGGACGATTGAGGAGGGGACGGTCAAGCTCCCGACGACGCTCAAGAACGTCAAGATGGTGGGCGCGGCGAACAAGGCGACCACGATCAAGAACACGAGGATTATGGCGCATGATGGTGGACCGTGGGATTATCAAGATCTCACTTTCGAGGGCGTGGTCTACGACAATTCCCAGTTCGTCTTCACGGGTTGGCGTGCGGGTGACACATGCACCGCGAAGAACTGGGCGTTCATCGACAATGAGTTCAAGGATATCGTTACCGCTGCGGGCTCGAATCTTGCGGCGCTCCACTTGAATTTCGGCGCGAACGAGCCCTTGGTCAATCTGACTTTCACGGGGAACGTGATTGATGGTGTCATAGGTTCGGACTGCTCGGGACTCTACGGCACTGTCACGGGCAATACGACCATTCGGAACAACACGATTAACAATGTGGCGTTCCGTCCGATCTGTGTTCAGATCATCGATACGGACGGGGTGGAAGACAATACGATTGTCACGGAAAATACCTTCTCCGGCTCGTCCGTCGGACGTCTCCAGATCTACGGAACAGAAAACGAAACCAGCTTTGCTCCAGAAGGCACTGACGGCGGCAGTTTCATCGTCAACAACAACATTTTCAAGGACATCACAGCTTCACAGCAGATCTGCTGCTGGGGCATCAATACTGGGAAGGTGACGACGGATATCACGGGCAACTACTATGATGCCGAAGATCCGAAGATGTTCTGGAACGATTTCAAGGGCGGTAATTCGTTCTATATTTCCGAAACGGACGTTGCCGCGAACCTGCCGCATGCGAACCACGACAACTTCAACTACTACACGGGTCTGACGCAGGATGGCAAGATCGATCCCGCGACGCTGGTCGAGGTTAAGAAGTCGGCGGCTGTTGCAAAGATCGTCGAAACCGGCAATGAGTATCCGACGCTTCAGGCGGCGTTTGCCGCAGTCAAACCAAGGGAGACTGTCGAGCTCCTTTGTGACGTCGATCTCAAAGGCGAGGCGTGGACGCCGGTCCAGCTGAACGGTAACTTCGACGGCAGGGGCTTCGCAATCAGCAATCTTGTGGTCAGTGCTCCCGATCAGAATGGTGTCGGATTCTTCACGGAGATGAAGCAGGAATACGCCTTTACTGTCAAGAACGTCGATTTCGTCAATGTCGATGTCAAGGGCAAGTCGAATGTCGGCGCGCTTTTCGGCTGGCATTGCTACGGCTTGGTTTCGAACGTCATTGTTTCGGGCACGATCAAGGTCGAGGCCATCGGTGGCGACGGCAGCGGCTATACGCGTACGGGTGTCATCTGCGGCGGTTGGTCGTACGGCACCTACGTGGATGTAACTGTCGATGGCGGAGACAAGGCGGTTTCGTACGTCAAGGGTCCCAAGAGTGGTTTTGACGGTCGGTACGTCGCGGGTTTTGTTGGACATTCTGACGAAGGTGATTCCTACAAGAATTGCACGGTCAAGAATCTCACGGTGAGCGGCAAGTGGCTTTCTGGAGGTCTTTGCGGGGATGGCCCCGGGCATGGTCCCTGCGTGGACTGCACGGTCGAGGACATTGCGCTGACGGGGTATTACAGCGGTGCGCTATTCGGCTGGTTCTTCGCCTACGGGAGCGGCGTACCGATTGTAGAGGGTGCGACGGTTCGCAACGTGACATTCGGCAACAAGTCCGAGTGCGGTACGATTGGAGGTTATGGCCCCGATTTGGGTGTTGTCGTCAAGAACGCAACGATCGAGGGAGTCGAGCCCCTTGCGTACAACTATCAGGTGTACGTCACCGAGGACGGCGACAACTACCATTACGCCGATGTCGAGACGGCGATTGCCGAGGCCGAGAAGCTTGAGGACATTACGGTCGCCTCGGACAAGATCGAGATCCCGGACGGGTACGTGCGCTACGTGAAGGGCAACCTTTGGGGTGTGCGCGAGGCGGATCCTGTCGTGCGGGTGGGCGAGATCGGGTATCCGAGCATCGCGGCCGCACTTGCCGCTTCGTCAGGCGAAGTCGAAATAACGCTGATCTCTAATGCAAAATCCGGTCGAATCGAATTAAGCGGTTCGAAAAACTCCCAGATCGACAGTTTGACGATCGACTTGAACGGCTTCGTTCTGACGAACGACGGCGGCGATGCCTTCCTGACGGAGAATCGCCAGATTAAGGTCAAGGATTCAGTTGGTACCGGCGTGTTCGATCACATTGGCTCGGACGACTGCGTCTGGGCTAAGGGCAGCACGGGTGGCGTCGTTCTCGAGTCCGGCACTTACCATCTTGTCGATGCATACGGTCTTGCGTATGGTACGCCCAGCATGCTGGTGATCAAGGGCGGCACATACAACATCAATCCGGGTTCCGACAAGTACGGCCGCAGCTACGTGCCGACCGGATACGAGATCATCGACAATGGAGATGGGACCTGGACTGTGCGTGAGAAGGGGCCCGAGGTCGAGGTGAAGG
>JAZLMR010000020.1:0-9780 GCA_045598785.1 Kiritimatiellia bacterium | reverse complement strand
AATCCTGATTTTCCCGTTCATGAGATGTGCTTGCTCCAGAGTTGGACGAGCATATCATCTCAAAAATCGCCTCTTTTGTCAAGTGCGGGCGGGAATCCAATAATGACGCGGCGGATTGAGATTGAAATTAATCACCATGCGGTGCGCCTTATTTGCTATAATGTCAGCAATCTAAGGAGATCGAAACATGAAGAAACTGATTGGTGCGGCGCTGGTCGATGGAACTGAAGCCGGTTCTGACGGATTTTGAGATTCGGGCGAATCCGAAGCTCGGCGGCATCCGGGCCGATACGACGGGGATTTGATATAATTGCTGCGATTGAATTCGGAAAGTCCATGAGCAGAGGAGGAAACATGAAGAGTTGGATGCGTTGGCTGTCGGCGATGGCAATGGTCGTGGCGGCCGGGTGCGCGTCGGTCGAATCGGTGCAGCCGGGCATTGACAGTGCCCGAATCGGCGTTTGCAGCTGGAGCTGGCAGCTGCCGATTCAGGAGGTGGCGAAGGCGATGGACCGCGCGGGCGTGAAGGGGATTCATCTGGCGCTCGGGCCGTTTATCGCGCCCGACGGCCGGCATGGCGCCGCCGAAGGGGCGGAGGCGCTGGCGTTCGTCAAGGCCAGGATCGCGAGCGGCGAATGGCGGCTGATGTCCACGATGATCGGCACGGTCGGCGAGGATTATTCCACGCTGGAGACCATCCGCCGGACGGGCGGCATCGTTCCCGACGAGCATTGGGAGGCGAATCGCCGCATCGTGACGCGCGGCGCGCAATTGACGCAGGAACTCGGCTGCCGGTTCATGTCCACGCACGCGGGCTTTCTTGACGAGTCCGATCCCAAGGCGCTGCGCAAGTACGTCGAGCGGGTCAGCTGGATGCGCGACGAGTGCCGCAAGTACGGGGTGACGCTGATTCTCGAGTCGGGGCAGGAAACGGCCGAGGACCTCGCGGCCTTTATGGTGAAGGTGCCGGGCGTCGGCATCAACTTCGATCCGGCGAACATGGTGCTGTACGCGAAGGGGCGCCCGCTGGCGGCGCTCAAGCTGTTGCGGCCGTGGATTCGCCAGGTGCACATCAAGGACGCCTGCCAGACGAAGGTGCCCGGCACCTGGGGCGCGGAAGTCGCGTGGGGCACGGGCGAGGTCGGCGGCGACGCTTTTCTCGCCGAACTGCAGGCGCTCGGCTATTCGGGCAATTTCGTCATCGAGCGAGAGGCCGGCAATGACCGGGTCGGTGACATTAACCGGGCGATCAAGTCGCTTAAGAAAGGAAGACCATGAAGGCCAATCGACGGGATTTTCTCAAGATGTCCACCGCTTTCGGAGCCGTGAACCTGATTCCGGCCAAAGTCCTGTGGGGCGCGACGGCGCCTTCCAACCAGCTGACCCGGGCGCTGATCGGCTTCGGCATGATCGCCCGCAGCGCCAATCACCTGGCCCAGAAGGGCTCGCGGCTCGTGGGGCTTTGCGATCCGTTCGACTGCCGGGTGCGCGCCGGTCTCGCCGAGGCGGAGACGGCCGGCTGGGGCAAGATCAGGGGCTATCGCAATTTCTTGGAGCTGCTGGACGATCCGGGCGTCGACATCGTCCACATCTGCACGCCCCCGCACTGGCATGCGGTGCAGAGCGTCATGGCGGCGCGCGCCGGCAAGGACATCTGGTGCGAGAAGCCGATGACCCGCACGGTCGGCGAGGGCAAGCGGGTGATGGAGTACGTGCAGGCGCAGCGGCGGATTTTCCGCCTCAACACCTGGTTCCGCTTTCAGGACACCTTCTACGGCTTCGGCACGCCGGTCAAGCCGATTCGGCAGATCGTCGAAAGCGGGCTGTTGGGTGACGGGCCGCTGCGCTGTACCTTCGGCATCGGCCAGGGCTTCAGCTGGAAGTTCGTGTGGTCGGGGCGCGTCAACGACACGCCGGAGCCGGTGCCGGCGGGCTTTGACTATGACATGTGGCTCGGGCCGGCGCCGTGGAAACCCTACACGAGCCATCGCGTCGGCACTTCGTTCCGCGGCTATTGGGACTATGATTCCGGCGGGCTCGGGGACATGGCGCAGCACTATCTCGATCCGCTGCAGTATCTCCTGTGCAAGGACGACACGAGTCCGGTGCGCGTCGACTACCTGGGGCCGAAGCAGCACCCGGAGGCGGTGGGCCGCTTCGACCGGCTGACGCTGAAATACGCGGATGGCACGACGGTGGTGCTGGACGGCGACGAATCGCTGAAGGGCGAGCCGCTGCTGCGCGGCTCGAACGGCATGTGCGTGTATCCGAAGGCGAAGGGCGGCAAGACTCTGCGGCTGGTGGACGGCAGCGGGCGCGAGCTCGACGCGGAGAAGGTGCTGGCGGAGTTGCCGGAACCGGCGCCGCAGCTGACGGACTTCGCCGAGGCGGTCCGCACCCGGAAGCCGTTTGCGCTTAACGAATGCAATGGCTTCAGAAGCTGCACGATGTTCAACCTCGGTATCGTGGCCGAGCGCCTCGGGCGCGGGTTTGACTTTGATCCGGTGACGCTGCGGGCGGTGGATGACGAAGCGGCCAACCGCTTCCTGTATCAGGAGGACCGCATGCGCGAACCGTGGAAATCCGAATTCATGAAAGGCTGAAGACCATGAAGGAGCTGATTATGGCGATTGCAGTTGCAGCGGCCGGGGCGTTGCCGGCGCATGAGCTGGCGGCGGACCCCGATCCGGTGAAGGAAGTCAAGTTCTCGGACCCGAATCCGTTCGCCAGCTATGAGCAGGCGACGGCGGCGGACAAGGCGCATCCGATGGCGGTCGAGTGGCACCAGGCCCAGGGCGCGGCCATCGAGGCGGCGACCGCCGAGGACGTGCTGGCGGCGTTCGTGCGGGACGAGTCATCGGCTTTGGCATTGCTGGCGCAGCTTCGCGAAGCCTATGCGACGGAGCCGCTGGTGATGACGCAGATTGCCGCGGTCACGCAATGGGTGATGCGGCCGGAGCCCTGCTGGCTTTGCTTTTGGAAGTCGTCGCCGGGCGCCGAGCGCGAGATCTGGACAGCGGCGCTCAGGCGCCGGCTCGCCGAAGCGAAAGACGATTACATCCGCATCTTCTGCCGGCAGCAGCTGGATCTTTGCGAGTGCCGTGACGCCGACAAATGACTCCGGCGTGGAGTATTCTGCCTGACGAGTGGAAACCCATCCTCAAGGAGCGGGGGCTGCGGCCGTTTCGCGCCGATCAGATCCTGCAGTCGCTCTACCGCGACTACATCTCCGACTGGGATGAGGCCACCACGCTGCCGAAGGATTTCCGCGAGACGCTGAAAGCGGAGTTCCCGATCACCCGGGCGGAGACGCTGGCGGTATCGGAGTCGTCCGACGGCACGAAGAAACTGCTGATCGGCTTCGCCGACGGCAATTCGGTGGAGACGGTGCTGATTCCGGCGACGGGGCGCTTCACCCAGTGCATTTCGACGCAGGTCGGTTGCGCGATGGGCTGCGCGTTCTGCGCCAGCGGCTCGCGGGGCGTTATCCGCTCGCTGACCGCCGACGAAATCGTGGCCGAATACATGGCCGGCCGGCGGCTGGGGGAGATCACCAACATTGTCGTCATGGGCATGGGCGAGCCGTTCGCCAACTATGACGAGACCCTGCGGGCGCTGAAGCTCATCAACGCCGGGAAGGGGCCGAACCTGGGCGCGCGGCACATCACGCTGTCGACCTGCGGAGTGGTGCCGGGGTTCCGGCGGCTGGCGGCCGAAGGCATCCAGTTCGAGCTTTCGGTGTCGCTGCACGCGCCGAACGACGAACTCCGTTCGCAGCTGATGCCGGTGAACCGCCGGTGGCCGATCGACGAATTGCTGGCGGCCTGTGCCGAATATACGCGCGATACCCGGCGCATCATCACCTTCGAGTACACCGTCATCGCCGGAGTGAACGATTCGCGTGCCTGCGCCGAGGAGCTGGCGCGGCAGGTGCGCCGGGTGCCGATGGCCAAGGTCAATCTGATTCCGCTCTCGCCGGTTGCGCATCGGCCGGATTTCCGGACGCCGGACGAGCGGACGCTCCTGATGTTTCTGGACGTGCTGATGAAAAACCATGTCCAGACCATGCTCCGGCGGTCGCGCGGCAAAGACGCCGACGCGGCCTGCGGGCAGCTGCGGCTGAGGCATGTCGATGGTCAGTAGCGGCATCAGCCAGTCGGAGCTGGAGGCCTGGGGCGGGCGGGAGGTATTCGCCAGCGCGCTCAAGCTCTGCAATACCGGCGCCGTCCATGACGTAAGTTATGACGACGAGGCGCTGACGGTTTCGGGGAAGATTGATCAGGCGACCGGCTGGGCGATGCCGGTGAGCTTTCGGCTGGAGCCCGGCGGCCGCATCCATTCGAACTGCCCCTGCATGACCAACCAGAAATACGGCATGGTCTGCGAGCATGTGGTGGCGGTCGGGCTGGCGCTGATGATCATGGAGCAGGAAGAGGTCGAGCGCCAGGAACTGGCCGTGGCCCGACAGGCGGAAGCCGAGGCGCCGGCTGTCGACGAGACGGAGTATGTCGAAGTCGAGATGATGCCGAAGTTCTGCGCGCTCGTGTCGGGTTCGCGCACGGCGCTATCAATCGAGCTGGATGCCTACTACGGCCCGATTGACTTTCCTGCTGGTTCGGTGCAGGCCGAGCGAACTGTCTATTTGCCGGATCCGGACGACGAACTGGTGCGGCGGGTGCGCTCGCTGAAGACGGAATGCGCGGCGCTGGAAATGCTGGCCCGATGGGGGTTCAATCCCGGCTATCAGGAAGGTGACCTTAAACTTTACCTAACGAATCCGCAGCAGGTCCTGAACTTTCTTGGCGCGGGACTGCCGGCGCTTCGGCGCAAGGGCTGGAGGGTTGACCTTTCCGAGCGGCTGATGGCCTTGACGGAGACGATGCCGTCGGTGGTGCCGGTGGTGACGGTCCGGGATGCCGGCGACGATTTCGACGTGCGGCTTTCGTTCGACGCCATGGGCCATGAGATCTCGCCGGTGGAAGTTCAGGCGGCGGTCAACCGCGGCGACGGCTATATTCTCAAGGACGGCGAAGTCATTCTCCTGGACAACACCGCCATCGATACGGTGGCCGACGTCTTTCGCGATTGCGCGACCAGCCAGCGCGGGGCCGAGGCCGGGTGGTTTCGGGTCAAGGGCGTCTATGCGCCGTATGTCAAGTCGTCGCTGGAGATGCTGGATTGCCTGGACCTGGACGACCTGCAGGCGAACCACTGGCGCGAAACGGCGGCCCGGCGTAATCACGCGAACGCCGAGGCGAAGTTCGAGCCGGTGGCGCTGGGTGCGCTGGACGGGGTGTTGCGGCCGTATCAGAAGCAGGGCGTCTATTGGATGCGCTTTCTGGAGGAGGCGGGGCTGTCGGGCCTGCTGGCGGACGAAATGGGTCTGGGGAAGACGCTGCAGACGCTGACCTGGCTGTCGCTGCCGCGTGTAGCGGGCGGTGCGGCCGGCGCGCGGCCGCCGGCGCTGATCGTCTGCCCGACTTCGCTGGTGCGCAACTGGGAGGCCGAGGCGGCGAAGTTCACGCCCTGGCTCAAGACGCTGGTGGTTTCGGGCCCCGACCGGGCGCGGAATTTCAAGACCATCGGCAATTTTGACCTGGTCGTCACTTCGTACGCGCTCCTGCAGCGGGATTTCGAGGCGGCGTATCTGAATCAGCGGTTTTCGGCCGTAGTGCTTGACGAGGCCCAGCACATCAAGAACCGGCAGACCAGGAACGCCGAGACGGTGAAGTTGCTGCAGTCGGGCTGCCGGTTGGTGCTGACGGGCACGCCGGTCGAGAACTCGGTGGCGGACGTGTGGTCGATTTTCGATTTCCTGATGCCGGACTATCTGGGCAACTACGAGGCGTTCCGAACGGCTTTCGAGGAGCCGATTAAGGCGGGCGGAGCCGAAGAGCAGCTCGCGCGGCTAAAGCGCAAGCTGCATCCGTTCGTGCTGCGGCGGCTCAAGAAGACGGTGGCGCGGGACCTCCCGGACAAGATTACCAAGGTTTCCTACTGTCCGCTTGCTGACGATTTCCAGCGGGAATACGACGAAGCCCGCGCCCATGCTCGTCGACAGGCAGGGGACACGATCAAGGCCAAGGGGTTCACGAAGTCGAAGTTCGAACTGCTGGCGATTTTGATGAAACTCCGCCAGATCGCTTCCCGCGCCAAGGTCGAGCCGTTTATGGAGCAGCTGGCGGCGGCGGTCGCCGGCGGGCATAAGATCTTGGTCTTTTCGCAGTTCGTCAGCATGCTGAAGGTGCTGGCCGACGAACTGAAGCGGGCGGGCATCCGGTTCTGCTATCTGGACGGGTCGACCAAGGACCGGCTGGGGGAGTGCAATCGCTTCAACCGCACCCCGGAGATTCCGGTCTTTCTCATCTCGCTGATGGCCGGCGGCACGGGGCTGAACCTTACTGGCGCGGACATGGTGATGCACTATGACCCCTGGTGGAATCCGGCGGTCGAAGACCAGGCCACCGACCGTGCGCACCGCATCGGGCAGCAGAAGACGGTTTATGTGATCAAGATGATCGCCTCGGGGACGATCGAGGAGCGCGTGCTGGCCCTGCAGCGCCGCAAGCAGGCGGTGATCGCGGCGACGATTTCGGCGTCGGACGCGGCGGTGATGGAGTCGTTGACGGCGTCGGACGTCAACGAGTTGCTGAGGTAATCGGAAATTGCTACAATATCCACCATGAAAACTGCGATAATCGAAACTTCGATGGGTACCATTACCCTCAGACTCAATGACGAGAAGGCGCCGGCGACGGTGGCGAATTTTGCGCGCTATGCGGCCGAAGGTCATTATGACAACACCATTTTTCACCGGGTGATCGACGGGTTCATGATTCAGGGCGGCGGCTTTACGCGCGACATGAACCAGAAGCCGACCCACGAACCCATCCGCAACGAGGCGATGAACGGGCTCAAGAACGTCCGCGGCACGATTGCGATGGCGCGGACGATGGTGGTGGATTCGGCGACCAGCCAGTTCTTCATCAATCTGGTCGACAATGACTTCCTCGACTTCCAGACCCCGACCGCGCAGGGCTTCGGTTACGCGGTTTTCGGCGAGGTCACCGACGGAATGGCGGTGGTCGATGCGATTGCCAAGGTGAAGACCGGTTTTGCCGGGCCGCATCAGAATGTGCCCGAAGTGCCGGTGGTCATCAAGAAGATCACGGTTTCGTGACCGGGGCGTTCTTGCATTTCGCGCCGAAAAAGCATATAATCTCGTTCAAGTAGAAACAGGAGTCCTAAAGTTATGAAGAAATTGCTTGCGCTGGTGATGGTGGCGGCAGTGGCGCTGCCGCTGATGGCTCAGGAAGAGGTCAAGAAAGACGATGCTCGCGCCGCTCGCGAGGAAGCTGGCCGTGACTATGGCCTTTGGCCGTCGTTCTTTGCCATCGGCAATTACAACACGACGCCGGACGTCATCGGCCTTCGGCTTACGATCCCCTATTCCACCCGGCATGAGAACGTGACGGGCTTTGACCTCGGGTTCTTCGGGCGGTCGCTTTATTTCGAGGGCATCCAGGTCAACATCCTGCGCAATGACGTCAAGGACGACATGTGCGGCATTCAGGTCGGCCTTTACAACTCGATTTCGGGCGGCGACCGTTTTGCCCTGCAGTGCGGGCTTTGGAACGAGGCCGATTCCGTTTCCGGCGCGCAGATCGGCCTGGTGAACACCTGCGGCGACGCCGAGGGGTTCCAGGTCGGCATCATCAACCGCGCCGAGTCGCTGACCGGCTATCAGCTGGGGGTCATCAACGTCATCCGGTCGGCGGAAGTGCAGTTCTGTCCGGTGCTTAATATCGGTTTCTGATCGAACAATGAACATTAGACCTTTTGCGGCCGTGAGGCCGAATGCGGAGGACGCGGCTTCGGTCGCGTCCGTTCCTTATGATGTAGTGGACACGGCCGAGGCGAAGGCGCTGGTGGCCGGCAATCCGAAGAGCTTTCTGCATGTCTCTCGCCCCGAGATCGACCTTCCGGACGGCACGGACTGCGCCTCGCCCGAGGCCTATGCGCAGGCGCGCAGGGCGCTGGACCGGCTGCTGGCCGACGGTGTGCTGATTCGTGAGGGCGAGCCGAAGTTCTACGCCTATCGGCAGACGATGGGCGCGCACTCGCAGACCGGCATCGTCGCCACCTTCGACACCCGGGATTATCTGGCCGGGGTCTTGAAGCAGCACGAGAAGACCCGCAAGGACAAGGAAGACGACCGCACCCGGCATATCGAGACGCTGTCGGCGCACACCGGGCCGGCGTTTCTCACTTACCGCGACGACCGGGCGATCGACCTTATCGTCGCCGACGCCTGCCGGAAGGCGCCGTTCTATGATTTTGTCGCGCCTGACGGCATCGGCCATACGGTGTGGGAGATTGCGTCCGGGTCGGCATGCGCGGCCGATGAGCTGGTGGAGCTGTTTGCCCGCATTCCCGTTGCCTATATTGCCGACGGCCATCATCGTAGCGCGGCGGCTTCCCGCTACGCGAAGGAGCATGACTTTGCGGGCGAGAGCCGCTGGTTCATGGCGGTGATCTTTCCGGCCAGCCAGCTTAAGATTCTCGCCTACAACCGGCTGGTTGCCGATTTGAACGGGCTTTCCGACGAGGAGTTTCTGGCGCGGGTGCGTTCGGTGTTTACGGGTGGGAAGCGCCACTGCCGGATGTATTTCCGCGGTCAGTGGACGGATCTCAACTGGGACATTCCCGCCGACACGGATGTCGTCGGCGCTTTGGACGTCTCGTACCTGCAGGATCGGCTGCTGGCGCCGGTGCTGGGTATCGGCGACCCGCGCACGGACGCGCGCATTTCGTTCATGGGCGGCATTCGCGGCGATGCCGCGCTGGCGGCCAAGGTGGATTCGGGCGAGAATGCGGTGGCGTTCGCAATGGAGCCGGTGACAGTCGAGGAGATGATGGCGATCGCCGATGCTGGCGCGATCATGCCGCCGAAGTCCACTTGGTTCGAGCCCAAGCTCCGCAGCGGGCTTTTTGTCCATACGGTCTAGCATCTCGATACGCGGCGGCCAACGGTGAAACTGGGCGAATACTGGCGGGGCATACGCGAGCGCATGGTGAAGGATCCGTTGCCGCCGGAGGATGTCGCCGCCGGCTGGGCGCTGGGGATGTTCATCGGGTGCGCGGTGCCTTTCGGGCTGCAGCTTCTGGTGTCGGTGCCGCTGGCGCTGATGATGCGGGTTTCCAAGGTCGGGGCGACGGTGGGGACGCTCATTACGAATCCGGTCACGATCTTCTTCATCTATCCGGCGCAGACCTGGGTGATGTACAATCTCCTGTTTGGCAATCGGGAGATGGGGGAGTTGCCGACGGAGTGGACGCGGCAGAGCGTGATGGCGCTTTCGGGGCCGGTGATCATCAGCTTTTTCCTCGGCGGGCTGGCCTTGGCGTTGATTCTTTCGCCGATCACCTATTTCGTGGTCAAGCGGTTGGTCGTGCGGTTCCGTAACGGCAAGGCGGCGAACTGATCGTCTCTGCGGCCGTCGGTCGTCGCTAGTCGGCGATCCCTTTTAGCGGCCTGCGGCGTTGATTTTTTGTTTGTGGCGTTGCGCCTTTTAATTGGCTTGGTTGGACTTGGCGTTGTTTTGCTTTCCAGCGTGCGACCGATTTGGCGCGGCCGATCTCCCGTTCTCGGTCGGGCTGGCGGCTTGTCCTTGCGACCGACGAGCCGACTAGCGACGACCGACATCCGACTTCCGCGGCGATTATCTGGCGCATCGCGCTTTGAAATCGCTGAGCCATTCTCCGCGCGATCCTAGCGCT
>JAZLMR010000019.1:0-6997 GCA_045598785.1 Kiritimatiellia bacterium | reverse complement strand
AGACAACACAAAGGCGATTACAGATCTATTGGGCCGAGCGTTGTCAGCCGGATCGGAAAACGGCCTCCTATTGCGTGTCGCGATAGCGACTTGCGTTCCACCCCATCCTCAACTTCCACTCCAACACCAACTAATTAAAATCCCGCCCGAGCAATAAAAGCAAAGCGCCGCAAAAGCGGCGCCTTGCTGGTTCTGATCAATAAGTTCGAATCGATCAGCGCTGAACGCGGGCATTGCCGGCGTAGACGTCCCACACCTGCTTTTCGTCCGCCGGTTCCGCGTAGTCGTTGAGCGAGCTCGCGGCCATGACGCCCGACGCCCAGCCGAACTGGAGGCACTTCTCGGCCGCCCAGCCGTTGATGACGCCATAAAGGAGACCGCCGGTGAAGCCGTCGCCGCCGCCGATGCGATCCAGCACCTGGATCGTGCGCGGCTCTTCGACATAGAACTGCTTGCCGTCGTAGACGATCGCGCCCCAAAGATGCTCGTCAGCCGAAACGACCTGACGGAGCGTCGTGCCGTACAGCTTCGCGTTCGGATACTTCTTGGTAACCTGGAGGATCATCTCCTTGAAGCGGTCGATCTTGCCCTTCAGATCCTTGCCGCCGGCTTCCGGGCCCTTGAACCCGAGGCACAGCTGGAAGTCTTCCTCGTTGCCGACCAGGATGTCCGCCACCGAGGCGATCTTGTGGAACGCCGCCGCGAGCTCTTTCTCGCGCCCCTTCCAGAAGGTCGCGCGATAGTTGAGGTCAAAGGAAACCAGGACGCCGTACTTCTTCGCATCCGCCGCGAGCTTCAGGCAGCACTTGGTCGTCTCCGGCGACATCGCCGCGATCAGCCCGGAAAGGTGGAGCACCTGAACGCCCTCCTTGCCGAAGAGCTTCGCGGTATCGTAGTCCTTCGCGTCCAGCGTCCGGCCGACTTCACCGGCGCGGTCGTTCCACACCCGCGGCGCCCGGAGGCCGAAGCCCGAGTCGGCGATGTTGAACTGATGGCGATAGCCCCACGGGCCGCCCTGCGGAACGTCCGGCCCCACATACGCGATGTTGCGCGCCCGGAGCTGCGCCTTGATGAAGGCGGCCATCGGGCTGCCCGCGACGAAGCGCGTCAGCACCAGGCACTCCGGCCCGAGCGAAGAGGTCACGTTCAGCACGTTCGTCTCGGCACTCGTCGCCTGGAGATAGAAGCGATTGGAATTGTGAACCGCCATGCGGTTCTCGGGAGTGATGCGCAGGCCCATCGATGAAAGACAGGCGACCGCGTACTTGGCATTTTTCTTAATTTTCATGGCGCAATTATATCACATTTACCGCCCGGAAGTCATTTCCGGAAATCCGACGGCTTCAAAATCGGGTGCGATCGCTTGCCCTACGAGGCGGGACGGAAAATGAAGAAGACCGCCAGCAGAATGCAGACTACCGCCGCCAGATAGTTCCAATTGAACTGCGCCTTCATGAACAAGACGGAAAACGGAATGAACACTAAGAGCGAGATCGCCTCCTGGGTGATCTTGAGCTGATCGAGCGACATTGTCTTCGCCCCGATGCGATTGGCCGGAATCATGAAGCTGTACTCCAGAAGCGCAATCGACCAGGAAACCAGCACCACTTTCCAGAGCGGAGCGTCTCCCATCGTCTTCAGGTGACCATACCAGCAATAGGTCATCACCAGATTGGAAACGGTCAAAAGCCCGACAGTCGGCAGGGAAATGTTCATGAGTTCTATCCGTTAGCTAAACCGCCCGAGGTCAACGCCCCGTCACGAATCGAAAAATACCGCACCGTCGGCGGTCTGGATCCGCTCGGCCGTCGGATACGCGAAACTCGGCGACGCCTCCAGCCGCCGCACGAATTCCGCCGCCTCCCATTTCGCCATCGCGAGATCGTGCAACCGGAAATTGCCGCAGTTGACCGTCGTCGCCCCGGGAATTTCGCCGGCATAATCGCGCAGATGGCGAAACGCCGCCAGCATCAGCGGCAAGAGCTCGCGCTCGGGATCCGGCGCACCTTTCAAAATCAGATAACAGCCGGTAAGGCAGCCCATCGGGCCCCAGTAGACCACCCGGTCTTGCCACCGAGGGTCATTGCGCAGATAAGTCGCGACCACATGCTCGATCGTATGCATGGCATTCGGGTGAATGGCCGGCTCGACATTCGGGCGCTTCATCCGGATGTCGTAGGTCGTCACCACCTGCTGCTCGCCGAGCGCATCGGTGCGCGAGACATAAATGCCCGGCCCGATTTTCGTGTGATCGACCTGGAATGACGGAATCAGTTCGTTCATCGCTATTCGCTGACCCGGATCACGCGCTTCGCCTTGCCTTCGTTCCGCGGCAACGTGCCAATCGGCACCACGTCGCCCTTCGGCAGGAAGCCGAGCCGCTCCTTGAGGTGCTTGGCGACGGTGTGCCCGGTCACGCCCGGCGCCGCTTCGACATTAATCGTCACATCCGTCATGCCGTCATGCTCGGTAAGGACGATCTGGAACTCGTCGGCCACGCCGGGGATCTCCTTGAGCGCGTCTTCAACCTGCCGCGGATAGAAATTGACGCCCTTCACGATCAGCATGTCGTCGGTGCGCCCGGTGATGCGGTCGATCCTGAGCGAGGTGCGACCGCACCCGCAGCGTTCGCGGCTGACAATGCGCGAAATGTCATGCGTCCGATAGCGAATGATCGGCATCGCCTCGCGGTTGAGCGAAGTAAACACCACTTCGCCGTATTCTCCGTCCGGCACGAGCTTGCCGGTCGCGGGATCGATGATTTCGGTAATGTACTGATCTTCCCAGACATGCAGCCCCGCATGGCAATGACAGTCCTGACCGGTCGTGCCGATGCCGCCGGTTTCGGTCATGCCGTAAATGTCGAAGCACTCGATGCCGAGCCGAGACTCGATGCGCTTGCGGGTTTCGTCCGAAAAGGTCTCCGACCCGAAGATCCCCACCTTGAGATACGGCAATTCCGGATCGTCGGTCGCGTCCAGTTTCTCAATGATCCGCGGCACATAGGAAACCACCGAAACGAAGCCCTTGGTCCTAAAGTCGCGCATCAGCTTGATCTGCCGCTCGGTGTTGCCGGATGACGCGGGGATGATGAAGAGTCCCGCCTTGCGCGCGCCATGGTAGCAGCCGAAACCGCCGTTGAAGAGCCCGAAGGTCGGCATGATCTGCAAGGCATCGCCCGTTCCCAGCCCGGCCATCGAGTAGCAACGCGCCATGCACTCCGCCCACTGCAGCAAATCATGCTTGGTGTAGGCCATGACGACCGGCGTGCCCGTCGAACCCGACGACTGGTGAAACTCGCGCAGTTCCTTGCGGTCCACGCAATTCATCGCCAGCGGATACGCCTCGCGAAAGTCTTCCTTGGTGAAGAACGGCAGCCGCGAAAGATCGTCAAGGGACTTGACGTCTTCCGGCGAGTTCATCCCGCCGCGCTGCAACCGGCTCCGGTAGAACTCGTTGTTCCAAACCCGAGCCAGTGATTTTTTCAGACCCTCCAGCTGGATCTTCGCATACTGATCGCGGCTTAGGGTCTCCGCCTCTCGATTCCACATGCTCATAGTAATTATTACTGGACCCAGATGACCATGCCCGGCGCGGCCGTCTGCAGTTCGTAGCAGCCCAAGTCCGGCAACGCCGTCGGATCCGCCGCATAGCTGACGCCGTTCTTGACGATTCGCGCATTGCCGGCGAGATCGACCGAATCCGAATCCATCCAATCCAGGACCGCGCCCTGGTCGCGCGCCGCCGAACCGAAGCGGAGCGAATAGTCGCCGCCCGCCGGATTCCGGAAGCCCACATTCTCGCTGACGATCTTGTTGCCCGCATAAGTGACATACTCACTGCCGTTCGGGAACGGCTCGCCCTTAAAGAGCACATTGTCGAAGGTAACTGTGCCGTAGCCCTTGTCCAGATTCCCCACCAGTTCCCCCGACCAAGTGCTCGTACTCCAGAGAATGCAGTTGCGGAAGGTCACAGACTGCCCAGTCAACCCTGCGCTGTTATGGAAGCTAGCGAACATACTGCTCGGCTGCACCAACGTGCAGTTATCAAAAGTCACGGTGTGATTGGCCGCATGCTCGAAGTACACTGACCCCGTGTCGCGCACGAACAGCGAATTGCGCACATCCACCGTCAGGACGATGTCGTAGCTTCGGTTATTGATGAATCGGCAGCGATCCACCCGCGTCCCCTTCGCAGAACCACCGTCCCCGGAGATGACGCCATATTGGGCATTGAAGCCCTCAAACTCACAATCTTCGATGCGAGTGTTCGTCTGACAGCTAATGCTGCCGTAGCAAGTGAGGAGCGGCAAGGTTGCCGACTGCTTGAAGACGCAATGCGAAATGTAGCCGTTATGCAGCATATAGATCGCCAACCCGTAAAGCGAGCTATTACTGGTCAACCGACAATCATAGACCTTGCAGTCGCTCATACGCAACGAGCTGTAGTAACTGATGCCGGTCGACACCGCCGCCGCCCGATAAGTGGCCGCATTGTTGGTGAAAACGCAATTGTCAAACCAGCTGATCTTGTACATGTTGTCATCGTCCGACGCATCCTCCCGCGCCTGCGCATCGCCTTTGTAGATGCCCATTGAAATGGCCGCGCCGCCATTACCAGTCTTATTATCCCCGGTCACGCTGACGGCCGTGTTGTTGGCGAAATAGCATCCGGTGAACTTGCCGCCCAAAAGGCCCAGCGCCCCGCCGTTGTCGGCGTGACAATCGACAAATTCACAATCGGTCACCAGACTCGGGGTCTCGCCCGCTTTCGTCGCCCGACCGCAGAGAATCAAGCCGCCACCGGTGCCGGCCCAAAGCTGCCCGTCGTCCGCCGTTGTGAAACCATTGGTAAAGGTCAAGTTACAGAGCTGAACCTGACGATAGTTGTTCGGAATCCAATATTGATCGTTCTGCGGCCCGTGATGAACGAACATGATGCGGTGCGCGGCCTGGCCGTCCAGCAGCACCCCGCCGTACATCTCGCCTTCGACGGTAATCGACTTGTTGGAGATGACGAGCGTCTCGTCAATCAGATAGGTGCCGCACTTGAGACTGACCTTGTCGCCGTCGACGGCATAGTCAAGCGCCGCCTTGGCGCCGACAAAGGCGTCCGCCCAGTCGCCCTCCTTATCCGCCGCCGTGGCGACCGCCTTGACGATGAACTCGTCGGGGTCGCTTTCCTGCCGCTCGTAGCAGCCGATGTCGGCAAAGCCATTCACCACCCGCGGCCGCCCGGCGATATCCGTCGCCTCCGCATGCCAGTCAAGGGGTACGCCCTGATCGACCAGCGTATCGACGCAATAGGACTTCGGAATGTACAGACCGTGACCGACCGAGACAAAATCGCCGTCGCTGACGCTGTCGACGCAGGCCTGCCGCTCAACCGAATAATTCGCCGACTCACTCCACGTGCCGATCAGGATGCAGTTACGGAAGCGGGCCGAGCCATGTTCCGAAGAACCGTTCATTCGCAGCACCCGCTGGTTCGAATGCAGAATCGTGCAGTTGTCGACTGACAACAGCCCGGTATTGCCCGTCGTAGAGCTGATGATGTCCAAAGCCGCCTGGGTGCCGTTGTTCGCAAACAAGCAATTTCGAACCGTTCGCGGATTCGCGCTGCTACCATTGTAGGCGATGATGCCGTAACCACAATTGTAAATGTTGTTATCGACAAACCGGCAGTCTTCAACGGCGGTCAATTGCGCATCACCGGCGAGCAGCAAACCGATTCGCGTGCCGCCGTCATCATCGGCCGCGCGCTTGATGCCGGTAAAGGCGCAACCCTTGAACTTCGCCCCGTAATTTGAATAGATGTAGCCGCCGTAAACCGTGAGCACCCCGCCGTCACCGGAAGTCCGCTTGGCGCAGATTTCTCCAGTGAAAGTGGTGTTCTCGACATCGCAGTTGTCAATCGTCGCGCAAAGCGACCACGGATCACCATTGGCGCCGTAGGTGATCATGTGCTTGCCTTCGATTCGGCAATTCTTCATCAATATCCGGCCGACAGTCTCCGCAACGCCGCCTTGAGCACCAGTAATCTGGAACTCGGAAGCCTGCTTCAACGCGACATTATCGCGGAAAAGGCAGTTTTCAATCACCTGGCTGCCGCCATAGCTGAACGCGCAGGCACCGCCGCGAACCGCGGTATTGCCGTTAGTGAAAACACAGTCCTTGAAGGTCATTTTATGCGTTGGCTTGGAGCCCACCGTATAAACCGCACCGCCATAATTTGTCGCCTTGTTGCCGCTGAACGAACAGCCGCGCACCTGCAAACCCAAGGTATATTCGGGAAAACGAAGGGCGCCGCCATTGGCCGGGCCGTCGATCAAATCGCCGTTGTCGTTAAACGCGCAACCGAGGATATTGACATTTTCGGCACCGATCGCCGTTTGCAGCACGCCCTTCTTGAACTTCTGGAAGACGAGGTTGGTGACGACGAACTTTTGCCAGGTGTACTGCTGGAAAGAGAGGAAGTAATCTCCGCTCGTCATGTTGGAGCCGTCGATGACCGCGCCGTCCTCGCCCTGAAGGGTCAGCGCTTGTTTGGGCAAAGTAATCGACTCGGTTTCGACCTCATGAAGACCCGCCTTGATGAGCACGGTATCATTATCGGCCGCCGCCGCGATGGCGGCCTTGATCGACTCGCCGGGATTGACCTCAATTACTTCCGCCTTAGCGGCCACCGCCACCACTGCCGCAACCGCGAGCGACAACGAAACGCTTTTCATGTCAAGAGACTCCTTTAGGTTTAAATCCCAAGGTGAGCGATAACTACGAATTTACCCCCCCCCCTCAGAATTTTGCTCAATTATAGCACACGCTCCGCAACTGCGTCAAGAATTGCCAGGGCGACGCTAGGGCCGACGCATGGTGATTAATTTCAATCTCAATCCGCCGCGTCATTATTGGATTCCCGCCCGCACTTGACAAAAGAGGCGATTTTTGAGATGATATGCTCGTCCAACTCTGGAGCAAGCACATCTCATGAACGGGAA